>CALHBQ010000440.1 GCA_937930815.1 uncultured Saprospiraceae bacterium
AAAATCCGTCACATTTTAAGTAATTGATAATCAATAACTTAAAGATATGCTCGATTTTGAAAATCGAACATATCGAGCCTTATAAGACAGCCTCTTCAACAAATTATAATCTCAAAAAAAATTCTTTTATTTAGAAAGGTCTAAAAATACACCAACTGAGTAAGAAGGCGCCGCAGCAATTATTTCACCTCGAAACGCTCCCGCGACGCCTGCAGAAATACCGACTTTCTTTGTAACATAGTAGTTTGCCTCAAAGGCAATACTCGAAAACTCGGAATTATTGGCGAAAATACTTGTACTCGTAACAGTTTCTGCTGTTGCTCCATTTTTAAAGGATTCAACGGCATTCAATTTTGAGGTTAACCACAATTTGCTTTTTGCGAAACCCACTCCGAATTCAATGCCGTATCTGAACTCTTCAGAAAAATCTTTGGTGCGATTATTAAAACCTGTGTATGCACTTATATAGGCAGATGTTTTTCCAATATTGAATCCGCGACCTGCATCTATTTGTATTATTTGATTGAACTCACCATCTCCAGTTTGTAAATTATTCAATTCACCTGCAACAGGTGTCCCCGTTGGCAAACCCAAAATCAAAGAAAGTGCAATCGGTGTTTTGGCACCCGGTTTGGTCAATCCGTATTTCAATCCTAAATCCACATCTCCAAATCGATTGATGGCCTCTCCTGCTACGATGATGTCTTCGGTCGTTGCTGAGCGCAAATTATTCATGTAATTTCTGCTCAACAGCGGTGCATTCAAAATCGTCGTAAATCGGTCGGTGATTCCATATTCAGCATAAAGCGAAGTGTTGAAAATTCCAGTGGTTACATTTGGGTCTATTAACCCCTGATCGGTATAGTGCTGGTCAAAAACTATCCACCATTCAGAAAGTTTGAAGTAGCCCTTGCCTTTTTTTTGAGGCCAAGGGCCACCTGCAAACGAGAATGTTGAAAACACTATTATTATGATAAAGACTAAACTTATATTTTTCATGATGAATGATTTCTTCGTTTGAATTATTGGGTTTATTCTTGAATTGTGCCGTCGCCGACTTTTACATTAAAAGGTTTACAGAAATAAACGATGTGTTTATAATCATTGAATCCTATGCCTTCCAATTCGTATGTATGTGCGCCGCTGAATGTGGTCACTTTTCCAATTTCAAATGCTCCTGCAATGGAGTTTTTATTATTTGAAAGATAGACATATAGACCTGGCAAACGATTGGAAGCAATGTAATCCTCTCCAAATTCGAGTAAGATTTTATCGCCATCTTCTTGATAAACAAAGTCGCCTTTTAATTCGTAAAAAGTCGTTGTTTCTACACGTCCTTCAATTCGGTTTTGGGTAAGAACGGTGGTCTCGCCAACCACTACTGTTACTTCGTCTTTGAGGGTTTCGGTATCTGTTTCAAATTCAATTGAAATTGTTGCGGTTCCTTTTTGTTTTGCTGTTGCTAATCCGTTTTGATTGATTTCTATGATGTCGGTATTTGAGCTGGTCCATGTAACATTGGCCGTTTCTTCTTGGCCAATATTATTGAGATACATTTTTTCAAATTGAAAAGTAGTATTGATTTCTATGCTATCAATGGTGGAGGTGATTCTAAGTGATTGACCTACAAAGTCTTCTAAAAAATCATCCCCAACACAACTCGTAAAAGTCAATAAAAAGCCGATGAAGAAAAGAGATATATTTTTCATTGTCGAGTGATTTTTAGGTTGAAAAATTGAAAGAAAATGAGCGCTAAGACTTGAGGGAAGATCTTAACCCTCATTTTCAATTCAAATAGTGTTTGTTTTTATTTAGTTACGCTCCCTGTTGGGTTCGTATTTGCAGCATTGTTGTTCATGCTATATGGAGTGTGGTCAATTGCATCTGCTGCAACTGGCCCAACCAATGGCTTCAATGTAAATGGCGCTGGGCTATTGTCTGGAACTGGTTCTACAGAAATTACAACTGTCTTACCTGCCAAATCTACAGGGAAATCTAAACCTGCTGGAGCATTAACCAAAAGGTCTTCTCCTGGAAATGGAGGACCTGGTTGGCTTCCACTAAAAGAAGCATCACTATCAGCACCTGTAACAGAAGTGAAAGTACCTGTTGAAATTGGCGTACCATCTACTACCGCCCAACCTTCATAAGCCCAACCTTCTGGAAGTGTTGGCAAATCCAAACCTGGACCAGGGCCAGCCGTTGGGTCTAAGAACCAAACACCACTTTTTTCATTGGTATCATCCATATCTGTTGGTGTAGCAAGGATGTAAGTTCCAGTTGAAGCCGTAAAGTCATTGGCCAAAGCTGCTCCGTGACCTACTGTCAAGTCAGCGCTGTTTCCACTGAAATCTCCAGCTAAAATGTGTACTGGACTTGGTGCAGGGTCACTATCTGGACTTGGCTCAATTGTCAATACATAAGTGGTAGCTGCTGCTAAATCATCAGCGTTTACTTCAAATGATGTTTGAGAAGCATTACCATCAGCATCTACTGTGAAGATTCCTGCTGATACTGGAGCACCATCTACGATAAGCCATCCTTCATAGGCATAATCATCGCCTAAGTCCTCAAGGCCAACAAAATTAGTTTCAAAAGTTGCTGTGTCGATTGTTGGTTCATCATCGTCATCACAACTTGTTAAAAAAGTAAAAGAGAAAAGAGAGAAAATTAAAATCCAATTTAAATTTTTCATGTCGGTATTGTTTTAAAAAAATTAAAAAAAATGTTTGATTAAAAATCGAGTGCAAAAGTAAAGTTGAAATATCCCTGCGACCTCACGGGTTTATCACATTTGTATCACAGGTCTTTGCTTTCCACTTTTGCAATAAGTATTATCTCGTTTGATGACACAAAGATGCGGGCAAACAAAGCTTGTTTATTAGGCAGTGTTTCCCGAGGTGTTGTCAATTGTTCCCGTTTTGTGAAAAATCTAACTTTTTAGAAAAAAAGAAACCTTATAATGATAAAAGGCATTGAATAATTAAAGAACACTTGATCTTTAATGGGGAGTGTAAGATTTTCAATTTTCAAAAATTAGAGTAAACCCAATTATACATAGCAATTAAATCGAAATGAAAAATAATTTTCCAATTCTTGAATCTAAAAGAATAAAACTGAGACAGTTTTTAGATGCTGACATAGACAATGTTTTCAAAGGACTTTCCCACCCTGACATTGTCAAATATTATGGGGTTAGTTACAATAGTTTAGAAGCAACTAAAGAACAAATGACATGGTTTGAGAATCTTAGAAAAAATGATAAGGGGATATGGTGGGCGCTTTGTGATAAAACTGATGGAAATTTTGTAGGCGCTGGAGGTTTAAACGAAATGAATTTAAAAAACAAAAAAGCTGAAATAGGTTTTTGGCTTTTAAAAGATTATTGGGGAAAAGGAATTATGAATGAGACCATGCCGATTATTTTAAATTACGCATTTAACAACATCGGATTACACAGAATTGAAGGATTCGTTGAAACTGAAAACAAAAATTGCAAAAAGGCGCTTGCAAAACTGAATTTCAATTTTGAAGGGACAATGAAAGATTGTGAAATTAAAAATGGAGCATTTATTAGTTTGGATATTTATTCAAAATTTGCTCCCTTAAAATAGATCAAGAAGTGCGAAACTCCGAAGGCGAAACTCCTTCATGCTTTTTAAAAAACCGACTAAAAGATTGAATGTCTTGATAACCAACTTCATAACCAATCTCAGAAACAGGCATGTCAGTGTATCTTAGTTTACGACGCACCTCAATCATGATTCGGTTTTGAATGATTTGTAAAGGTGTTTTTTCGCTGACCTTGCTGAATAGGTTGGAAATAGTTTTTGGCGATTTATTTAAAATAGAAGCATACTCTGCCACAGAGTGCTTTTCTTTGAAATGTTGCTCTACCAAATAATTGAACTCTCGAACGATATTGACCTGCTTATCACTAATCGAATTAAAATTTTCTTGAGTCTTATATATACGAGTGCAGAGAATGAGGAATCGTTTTAGCATCATTTGGAGCATCTCCAATTGTAAGTTATCTTTTGATGCCATTTCAATTTGGATCATTTTCCAAACCGTTTCTAAAATTTCAATATCGGCAGTATTTGGAAATAAGACAGGCAAATTAGAAGACCCAAAAAATAAAACCCCTTTACACCCTACTTCACTATCATGATTTAAAATGCAGAAAAAAGGAGAATTAAAACGAACGTAT
>CALHBQ010000441.1 GCA_937930815.1 uncultured Saprospiraceae bacterium
TAAAGATATGGCCAACGAAAATTAAGGGCAAAAAAAAAGCCCGACATTACTGTCGGGCTTCTTGCGGAGAAGGAGGGATTCGAACCCCCGGTACCCTTTCGAGTACGCTAGTTTTCAAGACTAGTGCATTAAACCAGCTCTGCCACTTCTCCTGGCGTGCTTCTTAAAGCGGCGCAAAGGTATATTCTCATATTAGAAATTGCAACCTTTGAACAGCTATTTTTAAAAAAATATTTATTGCCTGTTTTTCAGGCTATTTTTTGATTCGAAACGACTGCTTTTTAGAAAAAGTTTCAAAACCTGATCTATAAGTTTTAAGAGGCTGTCTCAGAAGCCTGGATATGTTCGATTTTCAAAATCGAGCATATCTTTAAGTTGTTGATTAGGAATAATTTATAAATATGACGGATTTTGAAAATCTCCCACATTAAGCCTTATGAGATGGCTTCTTCGGAAATCACCTCTACCCTTTCCCCTGAAGTTGGATCTGGAAATTCTAACCTAAAACTATGTAAAGCAATTCCATTTTCGTGAAAAGGAGTTTTTGAACCATACTTTTCATCACCGACAATTGGGCAACCGATATCGCCAAATTGTGCTCTAATTTGATGAAATCTTCCAGTCACCAACCTAATTTCAACCAAAAAGCCTTTTTCAACTTCTTCCAAAAATTCATATTTTAGAATCGATTGCTTTCCTTCTGAATGTCGTTTAGGATGAACGATTGCCTTTTTATTCAACTGGTCTTTTTGTAACCAATGGGTTAGGGTTCCCTTTTCGGTAGGTGGTTTATTTTCTAAAATCGCTTTGTACGATTTGCTTACCTTTTTGTATTGAAAACTCGCATTTAGTTTTTTTAAAATGCTTTTCTTTTTTGCAAAAATGATCACTCCACTTACAAAACGATCCAATCGATGCACTACCCCAACATATGGTTTCTTCTTTTTTTGAGAAAGGTAATCCAAAAGATATTCCTCCAGTGAAGGATAAAATGGACTTTTTTCAACCACCAAACCAGCTGGCTTAGTGACAGCAATCCAATCTTCTGTCTCTTTTATTATTTGATAAGGTTCTCTCATTTTTTAAAATTAGTTCACAAACAATGTGCTGGCCAACGAAGCCCTAATCTGTTGACTGAGCGAAGCCGAAGTGCCGTTGGCAGGGTGAAGCCGAAGTGCCGTTGGCTGAGCGAAGCCGAAGTCAACACACATGGAAATCGATCTTCGCTCCTGTACCCTTCGGCTTCGCTCAGGGTACGACTCAATTAAGTCCTCATCGCCTCTACTGGATCCATGTTGGCAGCTAAATACGCAGGCAAAACACCAGCGAGCAAACCAATCACAATCGACCAAATCAAGCCACTTATAATATTACCTGAAGAAAGCGTAATCGCAAACGGCATCACATTGGACAAGCCCATCGCAACCAAATAGATAAGAGCCAATCCAAGGATTCCTCCAAAAATACAGAGCAGAATAGACTCAATCAAGAACTCCAGAAGGATGATCCACTTTTTAGCGCCAAGCGCTTTTTTGACACCAATCAAACTGGTACGTTCTCTCACTGATACAAACATAATATTGGCTACACTAAAGCCTCCTACCAAAATCGCAAAAGAACCAATAACCAAGCCCACCAAATCAAAAACTGAGAAAAAAGAACCCAATGCGTTTGAAATAATCGATAATTCATTGATCGCGAAATTGTCTTCTTCTTTAGGTCTAAGACGTCGTTGTCCTCGCAATGCAAAAGTCAAATCACCTACCAAATCTTCATTACTTGCGGCCTCCGCAGCTTTTACAGCAATGGTACCTCCCCAATCAAAAGACTTGACTTTACCCATATTGATAGCTAATCGGTAGGGAATAATCGCCGTGTTGTCGTAGTTCAAAATTTTGATCATGTCATCTCCCGATTTTTTGATTACCCCGACGACCTCCATTTCGCGACCCATCACTTTTATTTTCTTGCCGACTGGTTCGAGTGCGCCAAATAGATTTTCGGCAACGGTAGCACCAATCACAATTTTGGCTAAACCTAAGTCCATTTCATAAGGCGAGAAGTATCTACCTTTTTCATACTCTAAACTAAAAATATCACTATGGTCAGGTGAAACCGCAATGACTCCTACCTCTTCCAAAGATTTGGTTCGGTATTTAAAACTTGGCTCTCCGATAAATGTGTGGAAATCAACCAATGACGCAGATTTTACGCGCTTCTTTATTGCTTGGTAATCTTTGAAACTTGGATCAGGGCGTTGCACCCATTTCCACCAATTGCTATGCGGGTCTTCTGCCCAAGGGAATTTTTGAATATAAACCACATCATCTCCCAATTTATTGAAGCTATCCTCCACATTGGCTTGCAACGAATCCACTGCTGATTGCACTCCAATAATGCAAAAGATCCCAATCGTAATACCCAACAAGGAAAGAAAACTACGAAGTTTATTACCCACCAAAGCTTGAAACGCTTGAGCAATACTTTCAGAGAATATTTTAGCAAAAATTTTCATGGCTCGAAGATATGGAATAGGTTGGAAGCATTTATTTCATTTCGATTAATGATGGCATTAATTCTGCAAATAACCGCTTGCGCTCTGTAATTCTTTAGTTAACTCAAAACTAAATCGAAGGTCCATGAGTTGTTTAACTGGATAATGAACTCAAAATTTTGATTTTTCAGATCAGAGCCAAAAATT
This sequence comes from uncultured Saprospiraceae bacterium, assembly GCA_937930815.1. Classification (GTDB taxonomy): domain Bacteria; phylum Bacteroidota; class Bacteroidia; order Chitinophagales; family Saprospiraceae; genus JAGQWW01. The sequence continues at coordinate 2,702 of CALHBQ010000441.1, forward strand.
TAAACACACCTTAAACACGTGCTTTGATACGATATTTTTTATCTTCGCGCGATTTTTTAATGAAGGGGGTACTATTTGAGAATACACACCACTTCAAAATTTTCAATAAATCTAATTTAATGCGGACAAAACTTTCACAGTTTATTTTTGAATTGCCAGAAGGCTTAGTTGCTCAAGATCCTACAGATAGAAGAGATGAATCTCGATTGATGGTTGTAGATAGAGCTACTGGTAAAATAGAGCATAAAATATTCAAGGATGTCTTGGATTATTTCAATGAGGACGATTGTATGATTTTTAATAATACAAAAGTTTTTCCAGCAAGAATGTATGGTAAAAAAGAGAAAACCGGTGCGAGTATCGAAGTTTTCCTTTTGAGAGAATTGAATCGTGATGCTAAGTTATGGGATGTGTTGGTTGACCCAGCGAGAAAGATTAGAGTTGGAAATAAACTTTATTTCACTGATAAAGATGGAAACGACCTTTTGACTGCTGAAGTTGTTGACAATACAACTTCTCGTGGACGTACGATTCGTTTCTTATTGGACGATGAGGAAGAAGGCTACTTCGAAAAATCTTTGAATATTTTGGGACAAACGCCACTTCCAAAATATCTCAATAGAGATATCAAGCCAAGCGATAAGGAGCGTTACCAAACTGTTTATGCAAAAGAAACAGGAGCAGTAGCTGCACCAACTGCAGGTTTACACTTCAGTGAAGAGTTGATGAAAAGAATGGAGTTGAAAGGAATCAACTTTGCAGAATTAACATTGCATATTGGTTTAGGAACTTTCAGAAGCATTGATGTGGAAGATCTTTCCAAACATAAAATGGATGCGGAATTTTTCAAAATCAACGAAGCGACTGCTGGCATCGTAAACGCGGCAATGGATCGCAAAAAGAGAATTTGTGCAGTTGGAACTACTTCAATGCGTTCTATTGAATCTGCCGTTTCTGCTACTCAACAACTGAAAGCGGCAAGTGGATGGACTAATAAATTTATTTTCCCTCCATTTGATTTTCATATTGCGAATTGTATGATTACCAATTTTCATTTACCAAAATCAAGTTTGCTAATCATGGCATCTGCTTTTGGAGGAATTGACCTCATTAGAGAAGCATACGAAGTCGCTGTCAAAGAAAAGTATCGATTCTTTAGTTACGGTGATGCGATGCTGATTATTTAATCAGACAGTCGCTAAACTTCTTAATACAGAAAGCCTTTTTTCTTAATTGAAAAAAGGCTTTTTTTATTCTTTGAAAAAAAGATTCAAACTTGTAAACTATTTTTAGATTTCAAGCGTCCTTTTAATGGAAGAGCGCTCAAAGGAGCACTTTTGAAACTAATTTTGAATATTTATTTTTAGAATATTATTTTATTCTCTATGGCAAGATTTTTGACAATCTACTGATAGTCAAATAGTTATGAGACAAAATAATAATATTTTATTTTAAATATTTTCAGATTTTTAAAAAAATTCAAATTATTTTTTTTTGAATTGATAAAGATCGCTTTAGTTTTTACTTTTGCCGCTAGTTAGAGGAGCACATGAACTTTTTTTTAATTTTATAATTTAGTTAATGTGTTACTTTCTTCTGATTGCGAAGTAATAATTTTGTAATCTGTTTTTTTTAATTATTAATTTTTTTTCAGTTATGTACTGGACTTTAGAATTAGCCCATAATCTTGAAGATGCTCCTTGGCCGGCAACGCGCGATGAGCTTATTGATTATGCTGTTCGATCAGGCGCTCCATTGGAGGTTATCGAAAATCTACAAGCAATGGAAGACGAAGGTGAGATATACGAAAGTATTGAAGATGTATGGCCTGACTTTCCACGTAAAGACGACTTCCTTTTCAATGAGGATGAGTATTGACAACTTTTGAGAAAACGTCTTTCAAACCCGTTCCGAAATTATTTATTAATAAATCGGAAATATAAAAAGCTAAAGGACGTAAGGATCTAAAAAAAGGGATTTGCACTTCGTGCAAATCCCTTTTTTTTGTTGCCAAACCAGTTGCCAGGTTGCCATAGTTGCCAGTGCACTTATCTCTGAGGCAAATCAAATGACAAAGACTAAAGTGGTTTCTTTTTTATGAACTCGTAAACTGAGAACTCGCACCTCGTATCTCGCCCCTCTCTCCTATCTTATCTCCGCGTGGCTTGAATTATTCGTTCTATCACATTCTCGCAATTTCAAGAATGCATCCAATGACAAAACGATATTGGGCATATATCTGGTTTTCTTTTTGATGTCCAAAACGACTTCCATTTCGAAGGATTCGTTTGCATTCAAATAACCTTTGGTTTCATCCAAACCACCTTCCATGAAGAATCCACCAATGTTGATAGATCCTTTAGTGATTTGATCCGAACCAGAAATATAAGCTCTTACGCCCAATGGGTTGTCCTCTTTATTTTCTTTTTGGTAAATCATCGCAGGTCCTTTTCCAATATTCTTCACAGCAAACCTAACCGTTGCTTTATTGGATTTCACTTTTACGATCTCCATTCCTTCAATTACCAAATCAGGGCATTCTTCCTTTTCTTTTAAAATATCATCCAATGATTTACTTTCAAAAGTTGGACTTTCGAAAACGACTGATTTATCCGCTTTTTTGCGTTTTTTGCTCTTTTTTTTCTTCTTTTTTATTGGCTTTTGTTTAGCTACTTCTGGTTCAATCTCCTCTTTCGGTTCAACTACTTCAGTGATTGATTTTTCTTCCAACTTTTCAACAATTGGCTTTTGAAGATCAACCTCAGCTTCCTTTTCAATTACCTTTTCAACTGGTTTTTCTGAAGGAATCATGGTTCCCATTGAAGCCATTGGCTCATTCAACTGTCCTTTGATGTTTTCCTCCAAAGTTTCTTCTTCCTTTTCATTAGTAGCAATTGGCTGTTTATTGATTGGACTTATTTTCTTTTCCAATTTTACTCTCATGAAAAGGCGATTGCGCGTCTCTCCAATTCCAATCTTCATTTTTGAAGCTTTCACCTTATTGGCAATTAATTCTTTGTACTCAGTCAAGCCATTTGCTTCCAAAGAAGCATCAAATTCAATCGTCAAGTACGGTAATCGTTTGTCTTTACCAGTAGTAATGTCAAATCGTCCAGTATTGACAATATCCGCATACATGTGAGCGGTTTTTCCTTTCTGCTTGATGATTTCGATATTGGTAACCGTCAAACGATGTCCAGCTAAAGTTTCAGAAATACAAAAAAGTGCCTCCCCTGCAACAAGTGAAGTGGTCGAAGCTATTGAAAAGAACATCAATAGCAAGAAAGTTAGCGTAGTGTAAGTTCGCATTTTCCTAAAAGAAGTTTGGTCCAAGCACTAAGTGCTGAGTGCATAAAGTTACAACACTCTGAATTCAGTACAAAGAAATTGAAATAAAGAAGTTTGTAAAAGGGGAAGGAAAATTAGATTATCGTTATACATTTCAGCAAAAAACAATACTAAAATCGGCCTAATAACGATTCCCATGGCTGGTTAATTATATAACTTCCTGTAAATCAATTTTTATACCTAAAAGTTAGACTTTGCAATTATTTTTATTTTAAACAAAGTCAAAAAAATCTGAATAAAGCTTTATTATAAAATAGTATCAAAAACTAAAGTCAATCAATAATTATTGACTTTGAATCTATTTTTCAAGAATCATCAATGGACGTTCCACACTTTCTACCAACGAAATAAAAGTCTCCGTTCTTTGGATACCCGATACATTTTGGATTTTATCATGCAACACATCCCTCAGATGATTGGTGTCTCTACAGATGATTTTGGCAAAAATACTGTAAGCTCCTGTGGTATAGTGCGCTGCGACCATTTCTGGAATATTCATCAACGCCTCTGCTACTTCATCATAAAGCGAACTCTTATCCAAATAAATTCCCAAAAAGGCGACGATATCGTAGCCTAATTTTTCGTAATCCACCACCACTTGGCTTCCTTTGATTATGCCCAATTCTTTCATTTTTTTAACACGCACATGTACGGTACCTCCTGAAACAAAGAGTTCTTCTCCAATTTCTTTGTAGGATTTACTGGCATCGTTTGTCAAAATGGAAAGAATTTTCAAATCTAAATCATCTGTTTTTTCCATACATCTTCATTTGAAATATTTCAACAAAAATGAGCTTATTTTAAAACATTATCTAAAATACGCATGTATTTAATGATGAATTAACAGTTTATGATAGGGATACTTAGAATTTTCATTTCAATGAAAGGAATAAGAATTCTTATCAGAGAAGAATTGACCCAATTTAAATCCCTAATTTTGCCACCCAAAATTTAATTTAATAAGCTACTGATACAACCCACTTTTATGCCTTTAAAGAATCTCATTGCTTTTCTACTCTTTACCACGATTTTATTCTCCTGTAAATCACAGCAAACAAATCACGGAGGCAATCACCTCTACACCAATGCTTTAGCTGACCAAAGCAGTCCATATCTTTTGCAACATGCACACAATCCAGTCAACTGGTATCCATGGGGAGACGAGGCATTGGCAAAAGCAAAAGCAGAGAATAAATTGCTCATCATTTCGGTAGGATATGCTGCTTGTCACTGGTGTCACGTGATGGAGCACGAGTCATTTGAAGATACCGCTGTCGCGAAAGTGATGAACGATAATTTTGTAAGTATTAAAGTGGACAGAGAGGAGCGCCCTGATGTAGATGAGGTTTATATGACGGCTTGCCAATTGGCGAGCGGACGTGGTTGTGGTTGGCCGCTCAATGCGATTGCGCTACCCGATGGCCGTCCAGTTTGGGCAGGCACTTATTTTCCAAAAAAGAAATGGGTTGAGGTTTTGGAGTATTTTATAAAATCAAAAAATGAGGAGTACGACAAATTGGAAGAATACGCAGGTCAATTGGAGGAAGGAATCAAAAACTCTGACAATATTACCTTCAATGGAGGTGATATCAATTT
>CALHBQ010000442.1 GCA_937930815.1 uncultured Saprospiraceae bacterium
TTCATTGTTAATATTCCTAAGTCTTCCAATTCCGCTTTTTCTAAAATTAATGTCAGGACTTCCTTTGTAGGAAACGGTACCTAAACCTGATACTTTTACATCCAATTCTTCCTCAGAAGTGGTTTTTATTTTTCCGGTTCCACTGATGTGAGCAGTTGTTCTTTGAGCGATTAAATCAATGTTGTTGACCCTTCCACTTCCTGAAATTTTTATACATTGAGTATCCACATTTCCAATCAATTCAACATTTCCGGTGCCACTGATGGCAATATCAAGGTCTTCCAAATCCATTTCACCAATACCTTGAACATTTCCTAAACCAGAAATTCCTATACTCTTTAAATCAGGAATGGTAATCTCAATAGTCGTTCGTTTTGAAGTATTAATTGGGTAGTCATATTCAATCCTCCAGTTTCCATTAACTACCTCTCGATTCATCATATCCAAAAGATTAGAGTAGCCAGAAACCAATACACTTTGCTCTGCTCCTTGATGAATTTTTACATCAAAATATCCAGTAATTTTAAATGAATCAAACTCGTCGATAATGATTTCTTCAGTAACAGGTTCGCCGACTCCTGAGACGTATTTCGTTGAAAAACAGCTTGTTAGTAAAACGGTTGCTACAAAAAATAAGGTTAAATGCTTTTTCATGATATTCTGTTTCTTGGATTTTCGATAAAAGTTTAAGGCTGAAAGTTGGATGTTCTAAGTACGATTCGTTCAACCTTAAACATCCAACTTTCAACTACTATTTTTTAATTTGCATCAATAAGGTCACCAGATCCATCATCGCTTAATTGGATTCTTGGATTGCCTCTAAATCGAACATCTCCACTTCCATCAATATTGACATCCAAGTAATTATCTGCAGTTATATCCACATCACCAGAGCCGTCAATTTCAACTTCCGTTTCAAAAGAAAGTAGGTCGAAATTTTCAATATCACCAGAACCATCAATTTTAATAAATTGCTTGTCAACCGTTCCGAATAACTCAACATCACCTGAGCCATCAATCCAAATATCAAGCGTTGACAAATCCATATCATTCAATCCAACCACATCGCCAGATCCATCAATTTTGATAGAACGAATATCTGGAATCGTAATTTCAATTGAGGTGCGTCCGTTGCCTCTTACATTTTCTACGAAGTCAATTGTCCATTCTTCTCTTACGACATTGGTATTGATGAGGTCAATCAAGTTTGGCTGAGCCGTTACAAAAACTCTTTGCTCTGGTCCTTGGCGTAAAGTGACATCAATACTGGAGTTGATAATAAACCCATCAAAATCATCTAAAAAGATTTCTTCTGTTATTGGGTCACCAACGCCGTCGGTATAAAAGTTTCTTCCACAACTTGTAAGAAATAATCCAATTGCTAAAATTGCTACGAATAAATTAGTGTGCTTTTTCATGACTAACGGGTTTAATGATTTTTAAAAAGTCAGTTGATTTATCTTAATGACAAATCTAAATCAAGCACACCCTAAATTTTTTTAGAAAAAGTTGAATTGTTGGAAAAAGGAGGTGAAGTGTTGTTTTAGTTTTTTTTGGACACAGAGTTGCACGGAGGAGACACAGAGATTCACAGAGAGTTTAAAGTGAGCACCTAATAAGTTTCTCTGTGAACCTCTGTGCTGTCTCTGTGAACCTCTGTGTCCCAAAAAATTACTCCAATTCACCAGCCTCCCCATTCCCCTGAATCGGCCAATCCCCATTCAACTTCAAAACCTTCTCGATGACATCGCGCACAGCGCCATCACCCCCTTTTTTAGGAGAAACATAGACACTTACGGACTTGCACTCCTGCACCGCATCATTGGGGCAACAAGGCAGACCAACGCGTCGCATGACTGGGTAATCAGGCAAATCATCACCCATATAAAGGATGTGATTTTCATTCAAATCAAAAAGAGCAATCACCTCATCATACTTTTCAATTTTATTATGAATGCCTGAATATACATATTCGATGCCCAACGCTTTCAATCTATCGACTACTCCAATCGACCGACCACCTGTGATGATGATGATTCGATAATTCGCGTTGAGGGCGAGTTTCATTGCCAATCCATCTTTTGCATTCATGGAGCGGAGTAGTTCGCCTTTTTCAGTTATCAAAAAACGACCATCGGTCAATACGCCGTCCACGTCAAACATGAAAGTCGTGATGTCTTTAAATTTTTCTAATCCTATCATAGAGGGAATGAATAAATTCTAAAATGAAAAAATGATTAAATATGGCTCGCCAAGAAACAAAAAAGAGATAAGATTTTACATCTTATCTCTTTTTTAAAGTCTTGTTTCTAAAATCTTGCAGCGAAGTGGTCTTGCCTCTTCTTTCCTACTTTTTCGGACTTTCAAGACTCACAACAAATCCATTAACCTTATGCTTTTTCTTTAGGCTTCGCTTATAGCTTTGAGCCGTTTTTTGATCTGGAAATGGGCCGAGAATGATTTTATAAATAGTTCCAGTTGCTCCTTTTTCAATACTGGTCAAAACATTTTTGAAGTGCTTCCCCTGAAAGTGAGCAATTTGCTTTAACATGTTTTCATGATTATTGATGGAAGCGACCTGTACCCCAAAACCTTTTTTCTCAGGTTTCATGACTTGGATTTTGTACAAACCGTACTCGCTATAATTTTTAAGGCTTACCATTTTTGCCTCTTTCAATTCAGCAGGTTTGTCTTCTTTTTTTTCTGCTTTTTCTGCTTTTTCTGCTGCTTTTGCTGCATTGGCAGCAGCGGTTGCTACTGCTTTAGCATCCGCTTTTCTTTGGGCAGCGGCTTCTCTTTCTTTTCGATTGCTTTCTTCGATTTGGCGCTCGATACGCTCCGCATCTGCTTTTTTTGCAGCTAATTCTCCACCACCTTTGGTCGCTTCCGAGGGGATTACGGTTGCTTCTGCTGGTTTTGGAGCAGGTGCAGCATCACTTTTTCCACTAACCTTCTCGACTGTAACTTGAGCAACACCATCGCGAATCAATCCCAATTTTTTTGCAGCTTCTTTGCTCACGTCCACGATGCGACCTTTGATGTGTGGTCCACGATCATTCACTTTTACGATGACGGATTTTTTGTTGTCTTTTCGGGTTACCTTTAGATAGGTTCCAAATTTGTGCGTTCGGTGAGCTGCGGTCATTTTGGTTCTATCGTAAATTTCGCCGTTTGCCGTTTGGCTGCCATGGAATGCATCTCCATAGTAACTGGCCAAACCAGTTTCCTGTGCGAAACCGAAATTTAGAAACAGAGAAAAAATAACTGCGGTTGAAAGAAATTTATTTCTTATTGTCATGCTTGTGTAGTTTTTTAAAATTATAATGTGTCCCAAAGGTAATCACTTATTGTAAACCAGTCAATTATGTTAAAAATTGTGGTTGAAACGATGATTTTTTGATTCTCGCACTTTAACGGGGCTTTTGGGGAACAATCAGTAGGTGTTTTTTGTACTTTTGTTGTTCAGGGGAGAGG
>CALHBQ010000443.1 GCA_937930815.1 uncultured Saprospiraceae bacterium
ACAAGTTCAGAATACATTTCTTCAGTTATTTTTGCATTAGGTTTATTGTCAATCTCGAACCCCTTTTTCAGTAAATGATCCACAATTGAATCTTTACCTACATTAAGTTCGGTTGCTACCTTTACTAATACCTTCTTGGCCATTTAAGAATTTTTCGATTGAAAAAAGCCGACTAGTATTGAAAGAGAACCTAAAGCCATCTTTATAAAGTGATTTTTCCTACATCATAATCATCAATGTGTTTTGATAAAAAATTAATAAAAAATGATCACCAAATAGCTTTAGGTGCTTCTTCAATCTGGTCAGCACTTGTGTGTCGTAATATGTTAATAAGCTATTCAACTCATCTATGTGTATCCAAAGTGAGCGCAAAGATAGTTGAAAAACCTTGATATAGAGTTTTTAAACTATTGAAATTCAATGCTTTCTACCCTTTGAATCGTTTTTTTTACTGGAATTACCTAAAAATCAGATATTTCGGAAGCAGAATGTGTCATTCTGAATCGTATTAAGCGCTTCTTTAAAATTTCCTGACTTTCGCTCAATCATAGAATCTCAAAGAAGCACTTAATAAAAATTAGGTCTTTTCCTTTTAAAATTTTATTTTTCTTCTTCGGCGAATTCTTCCTCAAAAATCTTCACAATATCTTTCACCGTCTCCTCTTCGAGGTCTGTTCTTCTGACTAACTCTTCAGGTGTCAATTCTAAAACACTTTTGGCCGTATCACAACCAATTGCTTTTAATTGGTCAATGATCCATGCTTCGATTTCATCTGAGAATTCATCTAAATCGATATCCTCGATTTCTTCAACTTCATCCGTTACACGGAAGACATCTATTTCGTAGCCAGTCAATCTACTCGCTAATTTAATATTCGTTCCACCTTTACCAATCGCTAAAGATACTTGATCTGGTTCGAGATAAACATTTGCATGTTTTTGCTCTTCGTTCAAATCAATATTAGAAACTTTTGCTGGTGTCAAAGCTCTTTGAATATAGAGCGAATCATTGTTGGTATAGTTGATAATATCAATATTCTCATTTCTCAATTCACGAACGATACCATGAATTCTCGAACCTTTCATACCAACACAAGCACCTACTGGATCAATTCTATCATCATATGACTCTACAGAGACTTTTGCTCTTTCTCCTGGAAGTCGTACCACACCTTTCACACTGATCAATCCATCCTCGATTTCAGGTACTTCCTGTTCCAATAATTTTTCAAGGAAACGGTTGTCTGTTCTCGAAACAATCACAATAGGATTGTTGTTCCGCATTTCCACTTTTTTTATGATACCTCTTACCATATCTCCTTTTCGGAAATATTCTCCCTTAATCGTTTCATCACGTGGCATCAATAATTCGTGGCCAGTCGCATCATCAATGATAAGTATATCTCTTTTGACAATCTGGTGAACTTCTCCGACCACCAAGTCCAATTCACGATCTTTATAACTTTTATAAATATCATCTTTTTCTAACTCCATCAAACGCGAAATCAATGTCTGTCTCGCTGCCTGAATCGCTCTACGACCAAAATCAATCAAATGTAACTGCTCATAACATTCCTCATCAATCTCATAATCTTCATCAATCGCCAATGCTTCTGAGATTGAGATTTGACTGCGATCATCGGTCACCTCACCATCTGGAACAATTCCACGTACTCTCCACAATTCCAAATCCCCCTTTTGAGTATTTACAATCACATCGAAGTTTTCATCAGAACCATATTTCTTTTTAATCAAGGTTCTAAATACATCTTCTAAGACACGTACCATTGTTGGTCTGTCAATGTTTTTTCCGGATTTGAAATCCGTGAATATGTCAGCTAAATTCATCTTTTAAGATTTTGAGAAAATTTCCATTCCTCTTATTTAAACGATATTTTTATAACACCTTTCTTAATTCCCTGAAAAGGAATTTCGAAAGTTTTGGGTTCTTTTTTCTTTTTGCCCTCGACTCGGACTTTCATTTCTATCAGCACATTTTCACCTTCTACACCAACAAGGTTACCTTCCATCTTTTTGCCTTCTACGGGAGTGATTTCAATTTTACGACCAATATTATTTTTGTATTGGCGTAAAAGTGTCAACGGCCTTCCAATGCCTGGCGAAGAAACATCGATTGAATATTGTTCTGGCATCCAATTGTTTTCCTCAATGTAGGTTTCTAAGTATCGACTAATTCGTTGGCATTTCCTCAAAGTCAAACCATTGTCACAATCAATAAAAATTTCCATTCGAGTAGGCGTATTCAGTTTCACTGCTACTGTAAAACAGTCTTGAAACTCTTCTTCTTTATACTTTTCCTCCAGCAATTTTTCAATCTTATCGACCATATTTCAACCTGACAACTTATTTTTTAGAATAAAAAGAGGGAATGATTTTGGTCATTCCCTCTTCCATTTTTCCGTTGAGTGGTGCAAATATAGGGTTATTTAATGATTTGGCAAAAAATAAATGATTTACACTATCTCAGAAATCTTCAACATGTTCGTTCGATGCCGTTTATGAAGAGGCATACTCCCCGTATTAATGACCACATCTCCATGTTTTACTTGCTTCTTTTCTTTCAAATATTTGAGAATATCTTGAATCGTCTCATCAGAAGTCGTGAATTTATCATAATAAAAGCACTTGACTCCCCACACTAAATTTAGCGTAGCCAGCATGTGCATTCTATCAGAGAAGATATAGATTTCTGTTTTTGGTCTAAAACTCGAAACTCGAAAAGCAGTGTATCCTGAACTCGTCACTCCAATGATTGCCTTTGCTTTTGTCTCATCTGCAGCAAGGGCTGCATTGTTACAAATCACATCAGAAAGGTAGGTTCGCGCCTTTTTACTCGGCTTTGGCCGTTTATCTTTTAATTGAAGCTTCTCTTCTGCTTTTTCAATGATCTTGACCATTTGGCGAACTACTTTGACTGGGTGTGCCCCTACTGAAGTTTCTCCACTCAGCATCAAACAATCTGCTCCATCCAAAACTGCGTTGGCAACATCTGTTACCTCTGCACGCGTTGGTAGCGGATCTTTTATCATACTATCCAACATTTGCGTAGCGACAATCACTGGTCGCGCATATTTCAAACATCTTCGGATGATATCCTTTTGTATCAAAGGTAATTGCTCGATCGGCACTTCAATTCCCAAATCACCACGAGCGACCATGATACCGTTTGATTCTTTAATGATTTCTTTGATATTATCGATTGCTTCTGGCTTTTCGATTTTTGCAATTAACTTGGCAGGATGGCCTTTGGCTTCTACCTTTTTTCGTAATTCAATCATGTCCTCTGGGGAGCGAACGAACGAAAGCGCAATCCAATTAAACGGTTGAGTTAGAATAAATTCTAAATCTCTCAAATCCTTTTCGGTCAAACTTGGAAGTGATATCTTAGTAGAAGGAAGGTTGACCCCTTTATTTGATTTTAACGTTCCGTCAAAAAGAATTTTTAACTTAACTTGACTTTTTTTGTCCGTTTCAACAACTTCAAACATCAATTTCCCGTCATCGACGAGCACCTCTTCTCCTACTTCCACATCCATCGGAAATCGCTCGTAACTCATGTAAACTTTCTCCTTGTTACCAACACATTTTTCGTTTACCATCGTGACGATGTCACCTGCTTTTAGCTCAAGACCATCCCCTTCCATTTGACCAACGCGTAATTTTGGACCTTGCAAATCGGCTAACATTCCAATGTGCGAAGCATATTTTTCATTGATGTAGGATATCCGATTGATGACTTCAAGATGATCTTCATGTGTTCCATGCGAAAAATTCAGTCGAAATACATCAACTCCTGCACGAGCTAAACTTAACAGGTTTTCGTAAGAACTTGAGGCAGGACCAACTGTTGCTAATATTTTGGTGTTTTGCCAATTTTCAATTTTAAGCATGAGCGTAGAATTAAGGGTAGCACTATTTCACTCATAGAAGATGAGCGAGAAATATTTTTCCAAGTACCAATTACTGTAAGCGGCAAATGTAGCATTTAAAATTAGTTTTTTATTTAAAAATTTAATTAAGTGTACAAATCACATTAAGTAATAGTGTTGAAGTATTGTTTTATTATTTCTATTTCAAATGCTATATTTACAAAAACATACTTATAGAAAAATGGAAAACTACACTAAAAACAGCTTTTCGATAAAGTCTTGGGCAGAGGAGGATCGTCCTCGCGAAAAAATGCAACTCAAAGGCAAGCATAGTCTTTCTGATGCTGAATTACTTGCAATTTTGATGGGGTCTGGGAATAGAGAGGAATCCGCCGTGGTTTTGGGTCAAAAAATATTGCAGTCCGTTGATTGTGATTTGAATGAGTTAGGAAAAAAGAACATAAAAGAACTGATGAAGTTTAAGGGCGTTGGTGAAGCCAAAGCCATTTCAATTATTGCCGCTTTGGAAATTGGTCGTCGCCGTCAATTGACAGATATCAAAACTCGTCCCCAAATAAAAAGTAGCAGAACAGCTTATGATTTGTTAGCGCCACTACTTGTTGATTTGCCACATGAAGAGTTTTGGATTTTACTTTTGAATAGAGGAAATCGAGTCATGGGAAGAGAAAAAGTAAGTATGGGCGGCGTAACAGGAACCGTCGTCGATGGAAAAGTTATTTTCAAAAAAGCATTGCTTGGAAATGCAACTTCAATTATTCTTTGCCACAATCATCCTTCGGGAACTTTGCGTCCAAG
>CALHBQ010000444.1 GCA_937930815.1 uncultured Saprospiraceae bacterium
AGTGTCAATTCTGATTATTTGTTGACTACAAATTTCTGCTTCAAGATTCCAGCTTCAGATTTAATAAACATCAAATAAACGCCATTTGCATCAATATTCAGTTCAACAGGAATTTGGTTATCACCAGTAGCAAAATTTTCATTTGCTCGGTAAACTGTTTTACCGGTAAAATCCAAAACAGATATTTCCCCGTTGAAAGACTCTTTAGAATTTACACTAATAAAAATCTGCCCATTTCGTGAGACTGGATTTGGAAAAACAGAAAAGTTTTTCACAAAATCAATTTCTTGAGTAGAAGTTGCTTGATTGTTGTTGATAGTAAAACTCATACCGCTCGAAACATTTGCACAGGTGTTGTATGCATTGAAAGGACGAATACGATAGTAGTATTTTCTATTGGTCAAATCTGTTAAATCAATACTTGAACCTTCAACCATCCACTTTTCACTTGAACTGAAAAACGCATTTGTCGCTAATTCGAAAATATAATGAGTTGCTCCTGTAACGTTTGCCCAATCAACTGTCAATGCTCCACCCGAAACCGCTACTGGCGAATCTTCTGGCGGATATACCGGAAAAACTTTATTTGAAACAGTTGTAGCAAGTGGTGTCCAATTCTTTTCCAATCTATTTCTATCTGAACTAGCAAGATCTGCTTCTATTACTTCTTTTTGGTCATCCGTAAATTTATCAACACAGTTGTCTCCAAAGTAACTCATAATGAGTGTTTCGTCTGGATCAATTAATTGGCCATTCGGATCCATTGCGCCATTATTATAAACACATCCATTTGTATAAAGTCCATTGTAATCAGCTGGAGTGTCACAAAGTTTATCAGCAGCATCTTCACAGTTACTACCATCTGCCAATTCTGTTATCGCCCCATCTGGAGAGATAGCAGGTGCAGTTGGCCATCCTGGTTCACCTGGCGCGAAAGGAGCTGAACCCCAACCAAGGTGAGGGTGCTGAAGACTAAAGAAATGCCCCAACTCGTGAGGAAATGTTTGTGAGTTCTTATTAACTTGATCATTTTGGACAACCATCCAATCTTTTTGACCATCATAGTATGCTAAAGCATCTCCAGCAGTACCAGATAAATCGACATTCTTAACAATAAAAGTAGTTACTGCTTTATTGTCATTCAGACCATTCATCCAGGTATTTCTTGTCGCTCGATGATCGTCATAAACTGCATCTTTATCCAAATGTTCGAAGGTGCCGTCTTTGATGTAAAATTGAATATCCTGCGGTAAATAAACCTCGTTGAGGTGGCAGTGCATATCAAGAACTGCTTCTTCGGTCACTCGACCAGTACCATTTGTTCTAGCAACCAAAACATACTTCATCGGAACATAAGTGATAGCTCCTCTTTTATGGACGATACCTTCTTTAATAGCCGCTAAATTTTTGATAAGTCGATCCATTCCTGCACCATCTTCGGTACCGCAGACTCCCTTGTGCGTATGCTGTGCAATTGCGCTAAGAGAAAAAATTAAAAAAAGTATTGCCACCGTAGTGATCCTTAATACACTTCTCATTGGTAAAGGTTTTTTACTGTAATTAATAACTTGCTTTTAAAATGCTTGATTTGTCAAAAGGTTGTAGGGTTAGCAAAGATATGGAAATACAATCCATTAGAATGTCAATTATTTATCATTTTGACGCAGATACAACGTCGTTTGGATAACCTAAGCTAATTATTGTTGAGACTTATTTTTATAGACACCATATCTATTATGGTTCCCTATGCTCAATTCTTTGTAAAAAAGGTATCTCTCCAATTTTTTATTTGTAGAAAACACCATTCAATCATTAATTCGTTTTCTTTAAAAATTATTTCTGACATAAAACATTGACTATTAATTAGTTAAGAATTAATAAATAAAAAATACTAAAAAGGTTGGAACTAAAATGAAGCTTAAAAGCATTTCTACCATCGTATTCTTAAAATTTAAAAAATAAAACATTTTCAATGTTTCAATTTCAAAAGAACATCAAAGAACATCAAGGCGCTGCCAATCAGGATGAAGCTTTCTTTCGAGATATGCTCGAACGGACTATTCTGACCAAGCAAAACGTCATTGATTTTGAAATTCATCTTATCTGATAGCCTACCTCAAAGGAGTTTGTAGCTTTCAGAATACAGCTACAAACGCGACAATTTTTCCAAGTATTAAGACATAGCTGTAAAGGATATTTAAGACTAAGGCGATACTGATGTATGTGTTACTTCGCTGGATATCTCAGGTTCGAATCCTGAAAAAACACCATTTGTTTTTGACAATTGCACATCCGTTTTTCGTTCGCCTTTTTAAGAACTGGTAGTAGTGAGCCAAGAGTTACTTCGTAATTAAAATTGAAAAAACACTCTTAGCATTTTTCTCTACCTATTTATAATAAGAGCATCCAGGTCAAAGGACTATTGGATGAAAACCGGTGGTATAGTAGCAACGGTAAAATACTGGGTTGTCGCCTCAGAGTTACGGGTTCGAACCCCGTTATCACCGCATTTGAAATTTTTAAGATTAAGATGACACTGTTGGTATGTGATGACTCTGTTTTTGTTCATCTTTTTTGACCATGTCGTTTAAACGGAAGGACAGGACGCTACGAACGTTCAGGTTGGGGTTCGATTCCCTGCATGGTCTCAAAACACCTTGATAGCCCAATTGGCAGAGGCGCCTCACTTAGAATGAGGATGTTGGGGGTTCGACTCCCTCTCGAGGTACGAATATGCGAATATAGCTCAATGGCAAAGCTCCGTTCTTCCAAATCGGAGACGACAGTTCGATTCTATCTATTCGCTCTATTTTTTTAGAAAAAAGGAAATCTAGCTGAGATGGTTTAGCGTCAGTTTGAAGCACTGAAGAGGGAGGTTCGAGTCCTCTGGTTTCCACATGTTTTATTGATAAAATGGGCTGACATGTACCAAGGCAGGCGATGTCGCTTTGCAAGCAACGTGTGAAGGGTTCGATTCCCTTTCGGTCCACATTAAACTTTGACTTATGAAAAAAGAAATTCAGCAGCAGGACTTAATCAGTCCTGTGGTGTAATGGTGAGCATACAATACTTTGAATATTGTGGTTCAGGTTCGAGTCCTGACAGGACTACTAAATTCTGAGGTGGCGCAATTGGTTAGCGCATTTGCCTGATACGCAGAAGGTTGTTGGTTCGAGTCCAACTCTCGGAACTCTAATGATAGTTAAATAACAACTAAAACATTTTGCTGATAAAGCACCAATGGCAAGTGCACTTGACTTGTAATCAAGAGGTTTTCGGTTCGAATCCGATTATCAGCTCAGAAATAGCAAGGTGGACTGGAGTTAGGTTACCAGCTTGGTCTCATAAGCCAAATGAAAAGGGCTTGTCCGCCGTAGGCTGATTCGAATCCCTTCCTTGCTTCTTTTAAATCGGCTCGTAGCTTAGTTGGTAGAGCATCCGGCTTTTAACCGGAGGGTCGAAGGTTCGAATCCTTCCGGGCCGACATTGAAAATTTTTGGAAACTGAAACAAATGTTGCCGTGGACAAATTGGTTAAGTCACTGCTCTTTCACAGCAGAGATTGGGGGTTCGAGCCCCGTCGGCAATACATTTGAAAACTCCCCAATAACTTCGGTTGTTGGGAAGTTTATTTTTCTCAAATTTACTTAGAAAGTCTTTTATAAAGATTGAACCCTCCAATTCCAATTCTTTGTATAAAATGCATCATAGAAACTCTCAATACACCGAGACCATATTTTGCACTTCTTTGAAAGTTGATAGAGGAAGCTTCTTCAAAATATTTAGTTGGACAAGTCACCTCACCAATATCGAATCCGGCATAGACTATTTGCGAAAGCATTTCATTATCAAAAACGAAATCATCTGAATTTTCATTGAAATTAATCGTTTCCAATACTTCTCTTGAAAATGCTCGATAGCCAGTGTGATATTCTGAAAGTTTATAGTTGATAAGCAGATTTTGCGTAAGCGTTAAAAAACGATTAGCGATGTATTTATAAAGGGGCATACCTCCCTTCAAAGCACCTTTTCCCAAAATACGCGAACCCAAAACAACAGGGTAAAGATCTTCGCCAATGATATTGACCATCGCTGGAATCAACTTTGGAGTATATTGATAATCGGGGTGGAGCATGATGACAATGTCACCACCAATTTCCAATGCTTTATTGTAAAGAGATTTTTGATTTCCTCCATAGCCTTTATTTTGTTGATGTTCGATGACGTGGTTGATGCCGAGTTTTTTGGCAGTTTCAACAGTGCTATCTTTACTTGCATCGTCACATAGGATGACTTCATCAACAAGGTCGAAAGGAATTTCTCGATAAGTTTTCTCTAAGGTTTTAGCAGCGTTGTATGCGGGAAGCACTGCTACTACTTTTTTGCCTTTGTACATGTAGTTTTAAAATTTGTGGCAAAAATAGCAGACTTAATGTTTAATGACGAATTTTAAATTCTGAATGATTGTAACTACTTGATTTTTAACGATTTGCAGAAAATTATTTACTTATAAATAGGTGTTTCTTGCAAATAATCAAAAACTGGATCAGGAACGAGGTATTGAATTGACTTTTTATTTCGAATCATCTTTCGAATATAAGTCGCTGAAATACTAAGCATTGGTGCTTCGAAATGCTGAACGCTCGGGTGCGTTGCTAATTCGCCCAAATCATAACTCGGTCGTTTGTATAAATAAATTTGATAATCTCGGAGCAATAATTCATAGTTTTTCCACTTATGTAAAGTGGCGAGATTATCTCCTCCCATGATTAAGACAAACTCTTTTTTGGGTTGTTTTTCCGAAAGGTAAGTCAGCGTATCAATAGTATAAGAAGGTTGCGGGAGTTTGAATTCTATATCAGATGCTCTGATGTGAGGGTTGTCGTTGATTGCGAGGTTGACCAAGTGCAAACGATCATGATCTTTCGCAAGTGTACTTTTCTTCTTCAATGGGTTTTGTGGCGAAACCACCATCCATACTTCATCCAAATCCGTTTGAGTTGCCATGAAGTTGGCAATAATCATATG
>CALHBQ010000445.1 GCA_937930815.1 uncultured Saprospiraceae bacterium
GAGTAATGTAGCTGGCGATGATGGAACTGATGAATTGCTCAACGATCCGAAATACAATTTCTGGGTGGTGAGTTATAAATTACCAAGTACCTCAACTACCAAAACGATGACCGTGCCCGATACAACTTGGGTCATGGATACAATTCCAATTATAATGTTAGATTCTTTTGAATTGAAACCGCGTGTTGAATCAGTAGGAGAGAAAACGCTCACAAAAGATTCATACACCTTCGATGCAGGTTTGGTTGGTAATTATATTTCTAAAATAAAACCATTGGCAGAAGCTGCGGAGGCAGATGGATTTGCCACAAGAGTTTTGACGAAATATGAAGACCCAGGTAAATTGGATGATTTCAGACACACGGTTCAATTGGGTGCTCCGATATTTACGGGCGATGATATTTTATTGAAAACGATTATTCGTTCCAACCCAGGGGTGGTGCTCTTGAAGGATGGACAAATATTGAAAAAGTGGCACATCAAGAAATTGCCAACTTATGCGGAGATAAAAAGAGATTTTATAAAATAGAAATTTAGTTTTCTTGAAAATGTAGAGGCGCAAAATGTTGATTATCAATATTTTGCGCCTTTTTTATGCAGTGACTATTCAATTTAAAAATCATTAAAATGAAAATTAAAGCTTAGTTGAATTGTTCTGTTTTTTATAGAATAATTAGTAATTAAATTTCCATCATTATCTGTAAATTGAACTGCTGAGCCATCCTTTAGATTTTTAAAACCGAAATTGTATTTCAACTCTAAGGAGATATTTTGAGCTATATAACCATTTATTCCAAACAATAGTCCATAGTCAATTTGACTTGTAACATTAAAGGTCGAGGCATTTATCCAAGTCTCAGTAATATTTTCAAAAGTTGCGTCAGCTATGTTAAAACCAAAATAACCTCCTGCATTTATTCCAACAAATTTAATCGGTTTGAATCCAACAGAAGGACTTAGATTTAAATAATCTGTTCTGAATTGAAACTCATCTATTCTACCACTGCCAGGGCTAATAAAATTTTGAATAAATTTTGTCCGATTCCATTGAGCAGCTAAATGGAAGGTCATCTTATTTTTGGTATAATACAATTCACCCTTTCCAAAATATGAGAAATTATTAGCGTTTTCAAATTGCTGCGCTGGTTCTATGATGCCCAAATTATATTGAGGACCCATGCCTACTGAGTAATTGATTTGTCCATAAAGACAAAAAGTAAATAGGATGAGAGTAGTTGAAATAATTAGACTTTTCATGTTAGTTAGCTTTAATTTATTGTGTTGGAATTTTTAGAGAATAGCATTTTAGAATGAAGGCTAATATTCAGATAAATTAAATTCTATTCCCATTTGAAAGTTTCTATTTTTCAAAATTTGTTGGCTTCCGTTAAAAGAGGAGGGAGACTTTTTTAGAATATTGTAAGAACCTCTGATGAAGTCCATAGTAAGAGCAACTTTTTTTGAAAAATGAATTTTCCAACCATACCTTATTCCGAAATCAAATAGTTGAGTGGAATTAGTTTTAATTTCCTCCGCTGCAGAAAATCCACTAAAAAAGAAAAGATCATCTTTTAGTACTTCGTTCATTTTTACACCGAGATAGGTACCTGCAGAAGCACTAAAGTATTTACCAAGTTTAAGTTCTATTCCAGGAATAATTTTTAGATAATCCGTCTGAACATAATAACCTGAAAAGAAATCATCTATTGCAAGATTATCTACCTTCCAATTTGAAATACTCCACTCCGCATCGGCAGTAAAGTTTATGATTCCATAAGGGCGTTTTACGCCAAAATTTGCATAATATGAAAATGGGGCAACTGAAGTTCTATCACCTTTTTTATGAAAATTTAAAACTGGTCCCAATTCTGCGGCATACTGTAATTGGCCAAATAACGAAAATGTAAAAAGTGTAAATAAAAGTATTAGTCGATTTTTCATAACGATTGGTGTAAGTGAAATTTATCAAATCAAACGTTCTTCAAGAGAAACTAAAAATATGGATTGTATGGTTTAAAAAGAAGTGATTTAACATTAAAATTTTGATTATAGAATCAGTCAATTTTTAAATTTTACAAAAAAATAGCCCCAACAGAAAATCTGTTGAGGCTATTAAGTATTAATTAAAAAAAGAATATATAATTCTAATTAACAATAAATCGTTTTGTAATAATTCCAACTTCAGATTTGAATCGAAGTACATAAACTCCTTGCGCCAAATTATTCACGTTATGTGAAATTCTGATGCGATTTGCTCTGAAGTAATCTTCGGAAATAACGTCTAATACTTTACCTGTCATATCCAAAATATCAATCGTCAAATCTTCTCCTCGAAGCAATTGGAAATCAATGTTCAAGTCTTCGCTAACTGGGTTAGGGAAGAGGTTGAGATCATATAGTTTCTGCAATTCTTCAGTAGAGTTTGTTTCTGACTGTGTAATCTCGATGAATACAGGCGGTACTCCTTGTACTGGAGTCGATAACCTTAAAGTAGCCGTTCGTGGTCCTGGATTCGGATTAGTTTGGTATCTAACTGTTACCACATCATTATCCATTCCAAAGAAAGAGCTGTTAGCATCTTCAATCCAAGTGGCGCCTTGAGGGTCAACAGTCCAAGATACATTTGACATAACATTGATGTCTACTGTGCCTTGGAAAGACCCAACTAAAAAGTCTTTTGGATCAGCATCTAAAAAAGGATTGAAACCGCTTTGAGTAATGGTCACCGAAACATCAGGTAAACCAGGAGATTTGATAATCACAGTAGCTACTCGATCATCAGCCGTTGGATTCGAACTAAAGGATGCAACGAAGAAACCATTATCACTGCCAGTTTCTGGTGTTAAAGTTACCCATGGAGCATCCGTACACACCTGCCAATCAGCGTTGGAAGTGATGTTGAAAATTTGATTTCCAGGTACACTTGTTTTGGTAACATCCATTGGAGAAACGCTCAGATTTAACGGAACGGTTCCTTGCTGATTGATTTCAACAGTTTTACTCGCCACACCCGGGCCAGAGATAGTTACAATCGCCGAACGAACATTTGCACCAGTGTTTTCAGTATAAGTGAAATTGACATCACCTGTATTGTTTCCAGAGGTAACAGCAGGTGTCAACCAACCTGCAGCTGAGGTAGGAATATCAATATCCCAAGCAACATTCGAGACAACCGTAAACTTATCATTTCCTGCACTTGCTGGTAGGTTAATCACAGGAGGTTCTGCATCCAAGAAGAAGTCAGGAGCAGCTTGATTCACAACAATGTCTTTCGTCAATCCACCACCTGAAAGCGTAATAATAGTACTTCTTGATCCACCTGTAGTATTTTCATCTATAGAAAATGCAATCGTTTCGTTACCTGAACCCATCAAGGTGGTAAAGTTGTTGACCCATCCAGCACTTGCAGAAAGCATCCATCCAGCATTGGATGTAATATTAAAGCTCTCCGTAGTAGCTGCTGCGTCCACATTAAATTCGCATGGATCTGCTTCGAGCATCGCATTCCTTCCAGCTTGAGTTACCAAGATGGTTCTCGAAGGAGTTCCCACACCTTGAATGGTAATGGTTGCGGTTCTCTGATTTAAATCAGGATTGGCTTCATAATCAAAAGTGATATTAGAATTTCCATTTCCGTTATCAGTACTATAGGTTGTAATCCAATCATTGGATGCATCATCTGAGATTTGCCAATCAACATTCGAGGTAATGACAAAGCCATTTGAGCCAGCATCTGCTGTAAGGTTTATCACGTCTTTGTCAACTTCTAAATTGAAATTGACACCTGCTTGATTGATTGTAATTACTTGGTCTGATACACCAACTCCGCTAACGGTGATGGTCGCACTTCGACCTGCACTACCTGTGTTTTCAGGAAAGTCAAACTCAATCACTCCATTCATAGAACCCATGTTGTTTGTTGGGGTTACATTCATTAACCATCCTCCAGCTACAACAAATTGCCAATCAATGTTCGACGTTACGTTAATCGTTCTTGAACCACCAGGATTTGCTGGTAAATCGATAACTGTAGGATTTACGGATAATTGACGAGCAACTGCTCCAGCTTGTGTAATCGTTACTAATCTATCTGTAAGTCCAGGTGAGCAAATTGTAATAACACCTGTTCTTTGATTCGCATCAATATTACCATCAATTGAAACTGTAATTGTTGCATCACCACTACCAGAGTCAGGCGTAAATGATAACCAACTTGCGGTAGTTTTAATAGTCCAATCTACATCAGCAGAAATATCAAAAGTCTCCGTTGAAGCGGGTGCATCCACATTAATAATAGATGGATTCACTGATAAATTACCAGCTCTACCGGATTGAGTAAATTCAATCGTTTGGTCTGGTAAGTCAGGTGAACAAACCGTGATAATGGCCGTTCTTTCTGCCATGTCAGGGTTTTCTAAATATTGAATTGCAACACTTGCATCCCCTGTTCCCGAAGTAGGATTAAACGTAACCCAACTTGAGGTAGATTTGATAGTCCATTCTGTATTTGAAGAAATAACTACAGTTTCACTACCAGAAGGTTGATCAACTGAAATGTTGTTTCTATCAACTGAAAGGGTAGGCGCTACACCCAATTGAGTAATCGTAATTACTTGGTCAGGTTGTCCAGTTGCACAAAGTGTAACCATTCCTACACGCGTATCTAAAGAAGTATTCTCATCATAATTGATGGTAATCGTTCCATCACCACTCCCCATCATTGGAGTTACAGTAATCCATGGCTCACTGATTTTTACAGACCAATCTAAGTTAGAATTGATATCAACCGTTTCAGTTCCGCTCGGTGCTTCTACTTGGAAATCATTATCACTTACCGTGAAAATTACCCCTGCTGCATTTTGGTTGACGGTGATGTTAATATCAGCGCATCCAGGTGCAGAAAGTGTGATTGTACCTGTTCGCGTTGCAACATCTGTATTTTCTTCATAATCAAAATCGACTCTTGCATTATTTGAACCATTACTAGTATTTAGTGTAATCCAAGTATCGGATGTTTCTATTGTCCAATCTTTATTTGATGTGATGTCCAATGATTCAGTACCTGCCGGAGCATTAACGGTAATCATTGTTGGGTCAACAGAAAGCACGGCACTCGCGCCTTGCTGATTCACCATAATGGTTACATCTGGACAACCAGGTGCAGATAAAGTTATGGTTCCATTACGTTCCGTTAAGTCGGTATTTTCATCATAATTAATCATCAAAGTGCCATCACCGCTACCAGAAGTAGGAGATAGGTTAATCCATGAATCATTAGTAGTCGCCATCCAATTTTTGTTGGAAGAGACATCAACCGACTCTGAACCCGCAGGTGCATTCACCATGAATACAGTTTGACCCACCGATAAATTAGCCGTGGCGCCTGCTTGCTCAACGGTAATAGTCACATCAGGACAACCCTGCGCAGAAAGGGTAATGGTTCCAGTTCTGGAAGTTACATCCGTATTTTCAGTATGTTCAAAATTCAAAGTACCGTTGCCACTACCAGAAGTAGGAGACAACGTTAGCCAAGCATCATTTGTGCTTGCAGTCCAATCTTTATTAGATAAAATATCTACAGTTTCAGAACCTTCAGGTGCGTTTACCATAAACGTAGTTTGACCTACAGATAAATTGGCTGCTGCACCTTCCTGATTAACAGTAATAGTTTCGGTAATAGTAGTGCCTATTAAGGTAACAGTAAGTGTTCCTGTTCGAGGTGCTACATCAGTGTTCTCTTCAATTGTAATCTCAATGTCTCCTCCTGGACTTGTTCCTTCTCCATTTGCTGGAGATGTGACCGTGAGCCATGCATTATTATTACTTTCAACCATCCAGTCAGCACTTGCCGTAACCTTGGCTACTCGGGAAGTTAATGGAGCAGGTACGTTAATTTCTGCAGGAGAAACCGTAAGGTTTAACATTACACCTTCTTGGTTTACTGTAATGGTTCTGGAAATTCCTCCACCTTCAATGACTATTGTTCCAGTTCTTGCAGCAGTTGAAGTATTTTCCTCATATTCAAAATCAACGTTTGCTCCAGGAGCGCTACCACTTGTTGGGTCGAAATTTTTAATCCATGAATCTGGTGAACTTACCGTCCAATCTCCATTGGAGGTAATATCAAAATCTTCAAAACCAGCAGGAGCAGTGACATTAATAGTCATCGGACTTACTGTCAAAACTGGAGCAGTTCCCGTTTGTTTGATAACGACTGTTCTTGTTCCTTGCCCAGTTACTTCAACATTCACATTTCCATATCGAGTAGGACCTGTGTTGGCGAAAATTTGGGCAGTTACTGGACCATTTCCAAGTGCGCTAGCGGTAGTACTTTTTATTTGCATCCATGTAGCATCGTCACTAGCTGTCCAAAACAAATTGGAGGTAGTTACATTGAAAGTCGCTTCCTGCTGCATTTCATTTACACACATCGTATCTTGATCAACCTCAAAAACAAAACCTTGCCCAGTTTGGGTTACTGTCAATGTTTTGTCGGGCATCCCAGGCGCAGATATGGTGATAATTGCAGGACGACTTGTTGATAGTGTATTTTCCCCATAGGTTGCAGTTACAGAAGCGTTACCACTTCCACCACTTCTATTAATACCAAGCCAGTTGACATCTACTGTCATCGTCCAATTTGATACATTAGCAATAACATCAAAATCGAATGTTCCTGCCTGACTATCTACGTCTATTACCGTTGGATCAAGACATAAGGTGGAAACACCACCATCTTGATTAACTCTAATCGTCACAGCAGCGACTCCCGGTCCAGTTAAGGTGATTATACCTGTACGAGCTGATGTTGTATTATTTTCTTCGTAACCAATAACTAAATCTCCAGGTCCAGTGAATGGGCCAAATTCATCATTCATTCCATTCAAAGTAAGCCATAAATCGGTCGTTTTAGCTGTCCAGCCTATATTTGACTCAATAACTGAGGTTACCCCTCCACTTGGTACACCTACGTTAAAATCAGTTGGAGTTGCACTCAAAAGATTTCCTGCACCATCTTGTCTAACCACAATTGCTAGTTCAGCAACGCCATTTGACCCTTTTACAAAAATGGTGTCATTTCTATCAAAAGGATCCGCATTCTGGTCATAATTAATAGTAACAGTCTCCGTACCTGAGCCATTTAGCGTACTTAAAGAAAACCAAGTCGCTGTTGAACAAAGTGTCCAATCTACATTTGAACTAATGTCAAATGATTCAGTACCACTTGGTACTCCAACTGGAATAACTAATGGATCTGCCATCATAAATGGCGCTTCAGGTACTTGTTTTACAACCAAGGTAAAGTCTGGTGCATCGGTACTTGAAATGACTAAGTCATGGTAGCGATCGTTTGCAGTAGGATTACTTTGGTAATTTAATTGAATCATTTGGGTCGAGCTTCCTGAATTTGGGGAAGTTGTAAACCAACTGGAGTTGTTATTGATAGTCCAATTGGTATTGGCATCTAATTCGAAATCTATATTTCCAGCAGTAGCTGCTAAACAAATAGTATCACTTGCTACACCAACATACTTTGAGCCTTCAGCTTGATTAAGAATGATTGCTACCTCACCTGCAGGATCTCCTTCTACAAATAAAGTATCACTTCTCGGCCCACCAAGGTTTCTTTCTACATCTATAGTGAATGTTGCATTTCCTTCATTCCCAGAGTCAGGAGGAACAACAATCCATGTTGCATCATTTGAGTTTACACCCCATCTTACGTTTGCAGTTACATTAAACAGTAAATTGGTTTCGCCATTAGGATCAACCGTAATTGGACCTGCAGGATCAACAATTAAAATAGGATCTGCACCAATTTGAGTAACTGTTAAAGTTTTACGAGAAGCACCTGTTCCATTGACGGTAACTTCACCAACTCTATTGGATATTTCAACATTTTCTTCCCATTCTACATCAAAGGAAGTGCTCGTAACATTCTTTACTGATAACCAAGGGTCTTGAGATTCAGCAGTCCAACCGCCTGTTAAATTTGAAGTAACACTTACAGAACCACTCCCTGTAGGGAAATCCACATACATGTCTTCTGGGTCGATATTTAAGAACAAGCTTTGGTCAATGACCTCAATGTTATCAATGTAAAACCTTACACCTTGTCTTCTTGCTCCTTGTCCGTCAATACAATTGAAACCCATTCCTGCATAATCAGAATTTGAGCCAGCTCCTGTAACCGTGTTGCTATATGGAAATGTAGCTACTGCGATTCCTTGTATAAAAATAGTCGCAATGTCATTATCAAAATCAATAAGTTGGACATAGTCAAGCCATGCATTATTACTATAAGCAAAAACAGAGGAACCTCCACCTGAAATTACTTCTCCTATTCCATTTAGACCAAAGTGTACTGAACTACCAACGATATCATTAGTTGGATCACTATCCAAACTAAATGTATGATAAGTTCTTAAGTTTCCAGTCGCAGCAAAAGGAATAAAGACTTGCATGCTTTGCTTTAATTTACCTCCTGACGGGCTGATGTTTTGTCCGAAAGGATAGCAAACAACATCATCAAAAGGAGCTCCAGCTTGTCCAGATCTTACTTCCATTGATAATGCTCCACTTGCAGATTGGAAAGTACTCGCTGCTGAACTACCGACTAATGGACTTGTGGCAGTTGTATCATTTAGCAACCATTCATCTGGATTGTTTCTTACATAAACTTTTTGGTCGTCTCTGTAAGTATCAAAATCTTCACAGTAAATACCAGCAGAAGTTTCGCAAAATCCTTCTTCGTTTGAATACAATCTGAAATCATCTATGAGGTAATCTGTATTTGAGTTATCTGAATAAAATTCAATTGCTCCTAAAATATTTTGACCACCAGTTCCTAAACGGAAATTACTAAAATTCCACTCAGCTACTGTAGCGCCAGAATATACCATTTTGATAGAATCTTTATCTAAATCGATATCAAAAACGAACTCTTTCCAAATCGGTAGTGGCCCGAAATTACCCGCTGTAGAGGTTGGAATTGGGTTACCTTGATAAAGTCGTCCAAATGCAACACCAACAGATGGTTCTTCTATCATGGTTACATCAAATGCCTCTTCATTGTTGGCAGGGTTGTTTGGATCATAAACGTGGTATAATTTGAAATAGGCATTTTTTCCTACATCAGCTCTAAATGCAAATTTCATAATATAGGAACCAAATGTTCTATTTCCTAAAGAAAGAACAGTGCTTTGTCCATTTCCGATTCTCATAGAATTTTCACCCGAATTGGCACCTCCGAAAGTACCCATTGGTACAACAACAGTTCCATCTGCATTCCCAGCAGATTGACAAGCTGACTGTGCACTTACGTTCCCTAAATCATATGCATCAAAGTTTTCACAAATGTCATTTAAAGGATCTTCACAGAGGCAGTTGTTGTTTTGAGGCTGCATGGTGATAGTGATATCATATGCTGAGGAACCTGCATTTGGTCCATCCACTATGAAATAGTAAGATTCTAGTCCTATGATATCAATTTCTTCATCGACACTTCCACTCGAATATGTTTTATAACAATTGTCTGGGTTACAAGCATTGGATTGGATTAAGGTCAATCCGGAGCCATTAAATTGTAATCTGGCTTTACCATCGGAAGCAGAAACGAAATAATGACCGACTTCACTTCCTGTTTGCGCTGGAATTGGACAAGCATAACTGACAAAATTGGCACTTCCATCAGAAGTGTTTCCTGAGTAAGTCACTCCATTTGCAAGTGAAACAGTGGTCGCACAACCTGAACCAGGGAAGCTGATTAATATGTCATATTTTCCACCTTCTGAATCTTCTTTTACATCTGTAAAGAAAAAGTAAGTTTGGCCTGCAACAACATCGAAAGAATCTCTAACATTCGGTGCACCTGTCCATGATTTTGTACATTGATTTGCATCACATGCAGACAGTAAGAATAAATCCATTTGCTCTGGCAAATTCTCACTATAGTATAAATATGCACGACCGTCAGCATCTGGAGTAAATGAATGACCTACCTCATTTCCGAGGTAATTCGTAGCGTTACAGCCATAATTTTTGATATTAGCTGTTCCGTTATCTTTACTATTTCCAGAGAAGATGATTCCTTCTTCTAAAATGTTACCCGTTTGACAAGCGGCATTAGGGAAACTAATTCTTAGTGTATATTCTCCGCCTGGATTTGCTTCTACAACATCAGTGATAAAAGTATATTCTTCACCACCAACAGCCATAAATGAATCTCTGACCAATGGTGCTCCTTCCCAAAAGGTTACACAATCTTCTGGTTTACACTCAGGAACCATCATTAGGTTCATTTGCTCAGGGATGTTTTCGGTATAAGTTATAAATGCCATCCCAGATACTTCTGGTTTGAAAACGTGCGCTATCTCATTTCCTCGGTGTTGGATATTTGGACCACAAGCATAATCATTGAAATCAGTTGCTCCTCCATTTCTTGAATCTCCTCTGTAGGTAATCCCTGGTTCTAATTCAATTTTAGAAAAACAATCAAATACTTCTTCTAAACAACCAGCCAAAGCTACTTTTCTACGAATCAAATTACCAGGTTCAACTCCAAATCCATTATTAAAATTGATACCAGGAGATGAAAGGTGGCAATAACTCATAATCGTACCTCCATTAGTTGGGGTGGGCCCAGGGCCACAGCTACCTTCTGTTGCATAACAATCATCCAATGCAGAATTGTTATTTGGTCCCCAGCTACACGATTGCGTATGTGGACATCCTAAATTATGCCCCATCTCATGGGTAAATACTTCTACCGACCAAGAGTAGGTTGGTACTGGTAAATAACTATCTCTAATATTACTGTAAGCATGACCTCTACTTTTGAAACACAAAACATCCAAAGATGCTAAACCTCCATTGTTTCCAGATGCAGTAGAAATCAAGTGAGCCAAATCTCCTGGGAAAGTACTTCCAACTTGATCTCTAAACGCATTCAAAGCTGCAGTTGAACTACTGTTTGGATATGGATCGCTTACATCCCAGACTTTACATTCTTGTATTCGAGTTAGGATTTGTTCATTAGCATATAACTTCGCTACTTCATTAAAAAGAGCAGCAGTGAAATCCATGGTGTTTTGTACACTATTGCCATTGTCCTTGTACATGTCATTATCTGCCTCAATATAAATTTTTACAACATTGGCTTGTTTGCTTGCATATTGGAGTTCTCCAGTTAGGTCTCCAAGTGGCAATGCAGGTGTACTATTTTCGACACGACACTTAATTTGAGGAGGTGTTTTTAAATCTCTTTCTTTGTAAAAAACGTAAGTCTCTTCAGCATCAGCTGAAAACTGATTCATAGGTCCTAAGTTATAGTTGTCTCTTCCCATTGAAAGAATACCCATAACTTTAGACTCGAAAATGCTAATCGTTACAAGTGAATTAGGCTCACCTGCCACCGTACCAGCGTAATGAAGGCCTTTTTTATATGGAAATTTCGATTTGCCATCATCGCTCGCGACTCTTACCGCAAAATCATCTGTAAAAATTTGTTGTTCGTACAAATTCAGCTCAATTTCATGCTCTTCGGTTGGTAAAGTGAAATTTATTGCTTTTGGCCTTTCTTTGTAAAGAACATTTAAGTCTTTCACACTCAAATCAAGGTAAACGCCACCTCTAAGGTGTTCGCTTTTTGCTCCTTTGTTTTGAGTTACATTGAAAAGTGAAAATGTTTTAATTTCTTCTTCCTGTTCAGCTTCAACTTGAAGGCAAGCAGTTTCATCAACTTCAGATGGTGTGTTGATGTCCTTAGGATTAGGATTTGTTGAAAAGAAAAGAAAACTAAATAAAGCCGGTAGGAGGCTGTAGGTAAAGTTCTTCATTACAGACGCGGTTTTTTTATGATAAATTCAATTATTTCTTACTGAGCTTTTTTTGAAAAGTTGAAATTAAGCTTAGCTAAGGATTCTATAGAAATGGTAGTTCATTTTTCGTAAGAAAAAGCAAAACCAAGGTATTTTTATAAACGTGCCAAATTAACGGAATAACCGATAGTTCGGAACATCCTTTTTGTTAATTTATGTTTTACAAGTTGCAAACAGCAATTAAGTACGACTTGAGTGTCATTCTTTTTCTTAAAAAAGCTGGATTTACTTCTAAAATGAAGAGGAAAGTGGGGTTGGAATATCTTTGTTTTGTTTGAGTTTGGATAAATTAATAATAAACGAAAGGTGAAAAGACACAATTGACATAATAAATTTAAGCAGAAATGAATTAAAATGCCAGAATCAAAGAAAAGAAATCTCTTCTTATCTTTGCGCTTTACTAATCAAACTCATAAACTATGATCAAGCTACGTTTCGGATACCTTTTTTTGTTGATTTGCTGCTTTGTTTACTCTTGTACACCGAAAGTATCTCCCGTTGTAACGGAGCCAGAGAAGGTTGTTAAGCCTCCTAAAGTAGAAGAAAACCTAAGCAAATGCCCTAAATTCTCAGATGCACCTAACCCAGGTAATGTGGAAGATGATTATGTCATTTATCGTGATTTTTTAAAAAGAGGGACTTATGATCAAGCTTTTGAATTGTGGAAAAAAGTCTATGAAGTTGCTCCAGCTGCTGATGGTAGAAGAACCACTGTTTTTGATGATGGAATTTGGTTTTATAAACGAATTTATTCAGGAGAAACGGATGAAACCACAAAAGCGCAATATGAAGCTTCCATTCTTGCTTTCTTTGATGAAATGGCTGATTGCTATGGAAAGGCAGAATGGGTTGGTGCTCGAAAAGCCTTCGAACAATACTACACTTTCGGAGCAAAAGATAAAATGAAGATCTACAATCAATTCAAAGCATATATTGATAAAGATGACTTAAAAACACAGGCGTTTGTTTTCAATCCATTCACTGCATTGTTGCTTGAATTGCATGGTGAAGGCAAAATTTCAAATAAAGAAGCTCAAAAATATGAAGCAAAAATCAGAGAAATTATTGCTCATAATCTCAAAACAGCAAAACCAGCTGATAAGGAAGCTTGGGAAATAGTTGATAGCTACGCGCCTATCAGATTGGAGGAGTTTGAAACCGTTAAAGGATTCTTTAACTGCGATTATATTTCAAATAAATACTATGCTGTTTATTTAGAGAATCCAGAAGACTGCGATAACATTTTGACGATTTTGAGTAGAATGAAATTTAGTGGTTGTACAAAAGAATCTTCTGCAAAATATGCTGAAATCTATTCAAAATATGCTTCAAACTGTGTTGAAACCCCTGAGCCAGGCCCTTATAAATTAGCATTGGAATGTTTGAAAAATGCAGATTACAATTGTTCAATTGAAAAATTAACTCAAGCTGAATCAGAAGCGACCGATTCAAACAAAAAAGCAAAATACAATTTCTTAAAAGCCAAAATTTATTACGCTCACCTAAAGAAATTCTCAAAAGCAAGAGAGTTTGCACTCAAAGCAGCTGATCAAAGAAGCGGATGGGGAGAACCTTATTTGATGATTGGTAGATTGTATGCTTCAAGTGGTCCATTGTGTGGAAGCGGTAGAGGATGGAATTCTCAAGTTGTAACTTGGCCAGCAATAGACGTTTGGAACAAAGCTAAAAGTGTCGATCCATCGGTAGCTGATGATGCGAATAAATTGATTAGAAAATATCAAAAATACATGCCAAGTGTAGAAGACATTTTCCAACGTCAGTTGAAAGAAGGAGATGCTTTCCGAGTTCCATGTTGGATTCAACGAAATACCACTGTTCGCGCTGCGAAATAATTTCAATCAACATCTAACTGTAGACAGTTAGCAGCAGGCAGTTTGTCATTGACGGACTGCCTGCTGCTAACTGAAAACTGCCGACTGAAAATCAAAGATTTTACTGTCTTTCAACTTTAAACAATGTCTCAAATCTCACCTTACCTCCTATTGGCTGTAGCGGCAATCTATTTTGGTGTCCTGATGATTATCTCAAGACTCACGAGTGCCAACGCCAAAAACTCAGATTTTTTCATTGGAAACAAAGAATCCAACTGGTTATTAGTGGCTTTGGGGATGATTGGAACCTCTCTTTCAGGGGTGACTTTTATTTCGATTCCGGGAGTTGTAGGTGCAGGAGGAACCAATCAATCATTTGCTTATTTGCAGATGGTATTTGGATTTTTATTGGGATATTTTGTGATTGCTACTGTGCTGATGCCGATTTATTACAAATACAATCTTACCTCGATTTACACATATTTAGAAAAAAGATTGGGCATCTTTTCATATAAAACAGGAGCTGCGTTTTTTCAACTTTCAAGATTAATAGGTGCTTCTTTCAGGGTGTATTTGGTGGCGTTGGTGATTCAGAGTTTTGTTTTGGAGCCATTGGGTGTTCCGTTTTGGATGAACGTTTTGGGAACCTTATTAGCGATTTGGGCCTATTCTTTTAAAGGAGGAATCAAGACCATTGTGGTAACGGATACGATTCAAACAGTTGCCATGTTGTTAGCGGTGACGTTGACGATTTACTATTTAGGAAAAGAAATGGATTTGGGAATGGGAGAGATTGTTTCAACCATAACTAATAGTGAATACTCTCAAGTCTTTTATTTTGAAGGAGGGTGGAGTGACCCTAATAATTTTTTCAAACAATTCATCAGTGGTGCTTTGATGGCAATTGTCATGACTGGTTTGGATCAAGA
>CALHBQ010000446.1 GCA_937930815.1 uncultured Saprospiraceae bacterium
TCTTTGAAGACCAAATACGATTCCGTCTGCACTTTCAAAATCTGTATCTCCAAAGTACATATCTACCGAAACTACAAATGAAGAATTTAAATTCACTTTCGTTTCATTCCAGATTGTACCTACCTGATCATTAATTTTCGAGGTAAGTTGATAACAGGTATCGTTGATTATAAAGGCGTCTCCGTTTATTGCAAACTGAGCATTCATTTTTCCTAAAGTCAAAAAGGAAAATAGAATTAGGAATATAAATTTGTTGAAAAATTGATTCATAAAAAGGTTGATTTATTCTGATTTACAGCTAATTGTAAATTTTACACCATGCAATTTATGAAACATTTTTGGTTGTTGGTAATGAATTAGGTTCTTACTTTTGCCATTAGCTGTGATTCGTAGAGAGGATTCATGAATCCTCTCTACAATGAGCGACATGCACACATAAAAACAAACATTTTATTTTTTAGTCTCTCGTTGAATTTTAGCCAAAATCTTTCCCAAAGACATCGCCTTATCAAAATCCCCAACAATTTTTAAACGGCCTTGCATGAAGGCAGCTTGCATTCCCAATTTGCCTTCTGAGACTTTGACTAAATGTTCATCTTTCATAGTGAAAGTTGCGTCTGGATTTTCGACTTTTCCTTTTCGGATGACGGGTGGTTTTTTGGTCAAATTGACCTTCCAAGAAGTTGGAACTTTGCCAGTGATTTCAAATTGAAAGACACCACTGTTCGGGCGCAAGAAATCAGGGTTGGCTTTGAAATATTTTTTGATTTTCGCGAAAAGCGCATCGGAAGCTGCTTTCTTTTTTACCGGTGCTTTTTTGCGTTCTTTCTTTTTGCCGCGTTTCAAAACGGCTGCTTCCAACTCATTGGCGGACTCGCGTAAGTAGCGGCTGAAAATATCCAAATCAGGCATTGATTTTTTATCAGAAGTAGGGCTGATGGTTACAAATCCATTGTAACTGAAAATCGTTATAATTAAACCCATCCCATCAATAATCGGCGCAGAACCCATGATGGAAATTAATTTATGACCTTCGATATACAACGGAAATTGTGGCCCAGGAACATTCGTAATTGTTACATTAAAAATAGGGTTGTGTGCCTCCGCCATTTCAAATCTGGAATACAATCGAGCAGCTTGATTGGCAACACCAAACGGAACGGCTTCCGCCATTTTTGACAACGTTTTCGCACCGACCGCACCATGATATGTTTTGCCTCTGATGGTATTCTCGTGAATGACTTCGAGTCGCTCAATCGGGTCTTCGACATTGGTGGCAATTTGTACCAACATGGACGAAATTTGATTGCCCGAGTCATGCGTTTCTCCGTCGGTTCGAGTGGAAATCGGAACCATGGCAACGAGCGGTTTATGTGGCAATTTATCTTTTTCTAAAAGGTATTTTCTCAAAGCACCAGCACAAATGGCAAGCATCACATCGTTCATCGTGGTGCCCATTGTTTTGCGCAAAGCTTTCACTCTGTCGAGCGAAAGAATGGCCGTATTCCATTTTCTTTGAGAAGAAATAATTCCGTTGATTGGAGTGGCTGGCGCAGTGAACGGCGCAGTCGGCATTTCCACTTGTTTGGAACGCGTCAACGCACCTGTTTTGAAAGTAGCAGAAAGTGCTTCGGTGATTAATTTTGGAAACTTCAATGGATTTTGAGCGAAACTCAAACCACTTTTCAAAATCATTGAAAGCTCATTGGGAATCGGTTTAGGATTGAACGTGTCTTTCTTTTTCTTGGTTTTGGGTGGAGTAGGAGACAGGTCGAAAAGAATGCCCAACAAGTCAGCTCCGGCTGCACCGTCAATTGCAACATGATGTATTTTGGAAATAATCGCCACCGAACCTTTTGGCACTTGCGGAATACTATCCAATCCTTCCACGAAAGTGAACGACCACAACGGTCGATTTTGGTCCAAATGATTGCTGAAAATCATAGAAGCACATCTTCTCAATTGTTTCCAGCCTCCAGGTTTGGGCAATGCAATATGCTGGAGGTGCATATCAATATCAAAGTTCGGATCATCGACCCAATATGGATAATCAATACTCATCGGCACATAAACCAATCGCTTCCGCAATTTTGGTATAAAATGAATTCTATCAATAATCCGCTGGCGGAATGCTTCGAAATCGAGGTCGCCTTCAATCACGGCAACACTGCCCACGTGCATCGGGCTGGTTGGCGTTTCTGCATATAAAAATGCGGCATCAATTCCAGAGATTGATTCGATGTTTTCGTTTTGTAGTCCTTTTAGAATTTTTGCTATCATGGTATGTTTGGATGAATTTTGGAAGACACAAGTCGTACCCTGAGCGAAGTCGAAGGGTACATGAGCAAAGACAGATTTTTTACTTTTGTTGGCTTCGGCTTCGCTCAGCCAACGCTTTGATGACAATTTGCTTTAAAATTAATAAAAGTTACTGGTTTTACTACTTTTACAAAAAAAATAGAAATATCATGGCTGTAAAAAAAGACGAAACGGCTTCTTTT
>CALHBQ010000447.1 GCA_937930815.1 uncultured Saprospiraceae bacterium
CTAAACAATTTGAAAGCAGGCCCCAATGGAATTTTGCTCGGAACGATCCAGTCAGATGGTAGAATCTATATGTCCAGAAATAATGGACTGAGTTGGGAAGTGGTCTATCAGTATGGAGCGCCTTTTGGTGGCCCAGGAGAGATTCGCGAATTCTTTTTTGATAAAAATAATCGGGTAAATTTCTGTGTTACGGGCAATTATATTCACAGAAGTGCGCCTTTCATTTTTAATGATAATTACATTGTAGGAAATGTCATCTATGATTTGGATGAAGAATGTGATATTGATACGGGAGAACCACCAATTCCAAATATATTAGTGACCGCAGCAGGTTTGGATACATTTTATGTGACTACGGCTGGTAATGGGCGCTTTGTAATTCCAGTACCAGATGGAACTTATGACGTTTCCATTTCAGTGGATGAAGATTATTGGATTCCCTGTGATTCGTTTCAAACTGTTTCAGTTGCTGGTATCAATGATTCTGTTTTTATAGATTTTCCTGTAAAGTCAAATGTCAAATGTCCGCTCATGCAAGTGGACTTAACCAATGATTTTTTGAGGCGTTGTTTTGATAATACTTACCATGTTCGTTATTGTAATGAAGGAACGGTTACTGCCCAAAATGCCTCTGTAGATGTAACGCTTGATCCACGTATGTCGATCATTTCTTCGACGATTCCAGTTACAAGTGTGGTGGGCGATACCTATACGTTTGCCTTGCCAGACGTGCCAATTTCTACATGCGAACGATTCAGTTTTGTAACGGATATGATTTGCGATCAGGTAGAATTGGGAGAGACACTTTGTGCGGAGGCACGAGTTTTTCCGGATACGATTTGCGTTACTCCTGACCCGACTTGGAATGGCGCTTCTTTAGCAATCGAGGGAGAGTGTATTAATGATACGATATTTTTTGAGGTTAGAAATATTGGGTCTGGGAATATGACTCAAGCTAAGGAGTATATTATCATTGAAGACATTATTGTCAATAAAGTATCACCTCCGTTTATGCTGGATGCTGGTCAGCCAATTTTTGATACCATTGTTTCTAATGGACAGACTTTTCATGTTGAAACAGAGCAAGTTGATAGTCACCCTGGTAATTCGAAACCGAGATTAACGGTCGAAAAATGTGGCGTCCCGCCATTCACTTATGGTTTATTCAATCAATTTGGACAAGACGATCTTTCTGGCATGTTGGACATTGAATGTAGAGAAGCGATTGGGTCTTATGATCCTAATGATAAGTCTGCAGTACCCGAAGGAATTGGACCAGAGCATATTACTCCACCCAATAGTACCATCGAATATATGGTGCGTTTCCAAAACACTGGAACTGATACTGCTTTTACGGTCGTAATAATGGATACTATTTCTCATTTGTTGAATTTGGGGTCTTTGGAAGTAGGTGCCTCCAGTCATGATTATTCTTACAAAATAATTGAAAACGGAATTTTAAGATTTGATTTTAGAAATATCATGTTACCCGATAGCAATGTGAATTTGGCTGGTTCTAACGGTTTTGTAAAGTTCAAAATCACTTTAAAACCAGATGTTCCGTTAGGTTCGGTTGTTTATAATGCGGCAGATATTTACTTTGATTACAATGATCCTATCTACACAAATCAGACCTTTCATTTAATAGAGGAGCTCAAGGTTTTGGTAAAAACCGCAGAGGTGTTTGATGAGCAAATCGAGGTAAATGTTTTTCCGAACCCATTTCAAAATCGAGCAAAATTCGAATTGAAAAATGCTGCAAATACTCAAAAACGGTTTCTGCTCTACTCCGTTAATGGAAGGATGTTGCGAAACCAAATTTTCGAAAATCAAAAGTTCGAGATTGAACGTGGAAACCTTCTAAAAGGAATATATTTTTATGAGATATTGGAAGGAAACCGAAAGTTAGTCGTTGGAAAAATTCTTGTTCAATAAAAGATGAATTATAAATAATGACGTCCATTTTTTTATCAAAATTTGTAAAAACATTGAAAACGCTTTCTGAAGAGGAATTGCGATTTTTTGGTCAATGGCTGAATTCACCTTGGTGCAATTCTAACAAAAATCTAATTTCACTATTTGAAAAATTGAAAGTCTATTACCCTCTTTTTGAAGATTCGAAATTAACCAAAGAGAAACTTTTCAACAAAATACTTCCCAATGGGAAATACAGTAATAGAAGGTTAAATAATCTTCTATCAGAAGCATATCTCACCTTGGAGCGATTCCTTGTTTTTCAAAATTTGGCCAAAGATGAAGCATTACAAAATGACCTGCGAAGTAAAGAATTTCAAAATAGGCATATAGATGATTGGTTTTTGAGGGACACAAATAAACTGATCGAAAAATTAGAAGCGAAGCCTATTAAAGAGTGGGAAGATCATCTAGACTTATTGCGGTTTAATCGTAGAATCCATGGCCATCCTTTTCAGGATCAACGTATGAAGCCAGGCGCTCAGATGATTATAAAAATGAGTGATCAGCTTGACATCCTTTTTCTTCTGGAAAAGGCAGCTATCATCAATGAGATGATTTTTCGAAATCGATTATTAAAAAATGAGAACCATGAGGTTCAGCCAAAATTGAAAAAGTGGTTGTCGAGTTGTGAAGGAGTTAGCCACCCATCTATCAATTTTTATAAAAGGAGGTTTGCTTATACAGAGGAGAATTTTTTGAATGAATATTTTAAACTGAAATATGATTTTATAGAACAATTCGAACAACTAAATCAAAAAGAGAAAAAAGCTCATTTACTCTCTTTGCTTAATGATACGACGCAATTGTTTAGAGCAAGATTGGTAGATGCAACCGCGAGCTTACCTTTATACAAATTAGGAATCAAATCTAAAATACTATTTAATCGAGGTAAACTTACCTCCGCAACTTTTGCCTCTGTTGTGACGACGAGTAATACCAAAAAGGATTTTGAATTTTCGGATCATTTTATTGAAAACTATATTCAATATGTGGATGAAAGTGAGCAGGAAGATGTACACGTCTGGGCCTTAGCGCATACTGCCTACAGGAAAGAAAATTTAAAAGAATGCATTGATCTTCTTTTAAGTACAAATTTCAAGAGTCGGCGCTTCCAGATTATGAGTAAATTTTTAACCTGTCAGGTTTATTTTGATTTATATTTAGAAGAAGCTTCCTACCAGATCTATCTTTTCAATTATTTTGATTCTTATGAAAAATGGGTATTAAGAGAAAAAATAGGATCCGAAATTTATAAAGTTGGATTTTTGAGGTTTATTCAAAAATGCAGGTCTTTGGCAAAGTACTATAGCGACATAGACTTCAACCCAGAAAAAGTCAAAAGATTACTTGAAGAGGAAAAGAACGTTCAAGGCGCTCAATGGCTGTCAAAAAGAATTGATAAAGTAATCAAGTTGAGAACTTAAAAATTCCACAAATCGCACATTTCTTTCACTGCTTCAATCAATGCCAAAAAAAAGCAAAACCCTTTCATGGATTTCGCTTTTTAATAAACTTATTGCAGCACTTTTATTCCTTCACCAACCCTTCCAATTTTTCCCTTGAATATGAAAGCTCTTTGAAACTCAATGCTTTTTTTGAGATTTTTAATAGCCTTTTTCTTTTTGTCCAAAGCGATAAAATAATCGAAGTGCCGCCGATTCCGCGTACGTGTACCCAAATTTCGCGCTCTTCTCCCAATATTTTGGATTGAATGCTTTCGAGGTTTCCAATATTGATTTTTTTATCGGTTTGAGCGTTTGGCTAAATCAGCCAAGGTCAATAAAAGGCAGGTGAAAAATTTGTTCATTTTTTTAAATTTAGATGATTAGTCGGGTGTTAAATTGCTTCTTTCAAAAAGAGCAAGAAATAAGAATCTAACAGAAACTGTTTTTAATCAAAAAGAGCAATCAAAATCCGCGTTCTACTAAGTCGCTCTGGCAAACCGCTCGTGCAAGTCACCCATAGTCTATCCTAAACGTAAAAAGCGAAGCTCGTAGCACGAACTTCGCTTTTAGAAAATCTTAAAACTTTTTACTCAAAAAGAGTTTTACCAAGTCATGTCATCTTCTTCAATCTCCTCATCTTCGCCTTTAGGCTTTTCTGCTGGAGCAGAATCATCTGAAGCCTCTTCTGTTTTCGGAGTAGAGGTATTAGGTTCACCTCTAACAATTTCACCAGAAGCAAGTTTTGCTTCATACTCCTCCTGACGACGAGTGAACTCATCGTAATCGTAATCCGGCATCAAATCGGTTTTGACGTGGTCGATGGCCTCTGTTAAATTGGATAAAAA
The DNA here is from genome assembly GCA_937930815.1 of uncultured Saprospiraceae bacterium. Classification (GTDB taxonomy): domain Bacteria; phylum Bacteroidota; class Bacteroidia; order Chitinophagales; family Saprospiraceae; genus JAGQWW01. The sequence goes on from CALHBQ010000447.1 coordinate 4,268, forward strand.
TCGGTTGAAGTCCTCTTTGTAAAGGAAGATTTTGTGTCGCTCGTAACCGTCTCCGTCAAATCTACGAGTACTTTCGGTAAGAGTGAGATAGAAGTCTTCTCCGCGAGTTTTTCGTACATCAAAAAAATAGGTACGACGTTTTCCTGCTCGAACTCTTTTGGAATAAACACTTTCAAAACGTCTTTCGTTGCTCACGTTTAGTTGGTTTTGTTTAAAAAAAACTTGTTTAGGTTTTTGACCTAAAGCAAATAAAATTGTCACAAATTAAAAAAATGTACTAAATAAACATTGTCTGTAAGTAGCATTTGTCTAATAAATCAAGAGCCAATGTAATAAGTAAATTTAAAACTCTTTATTTATTTTTGAAAAAAATCTAAAAAAAAATCGAATCTTCGGGGGAATCCGCAAGTATGCTTACCTTTCCCATTTTCCAATATTCATTTAAAATAACATGTTATGGCTGTCCACGGTACACATAATGCCCTCCCAGATGATAGAAATAAAGATGTATTGATTTATGTAAATGGCGAATTGTTCCCAAGAAATGAAGCTAAAATTTCTGTTTTCGATAGCGGATATCTGGTAGGTGATGGAATATGGGAAGCGCTTCGATTACATGATGGCGTTTTATGTTTTGAAAAAGAACATCTTGATAGGTTATGGACTGCTGCCGCCACTATCGGTATGGATATGAAGATGTCGAAGCAAGAATTAATGGCAGAAGTTTGGAAAACGTTGAAAGCCAATAATATGCATGATGGTGTCCATGTTCGTTTCATGGTGACGCGTGGAATTAAGAAAACACCTTCTCAAGATCCACGATTGACGATTAGCGGCCCCAATTTGGTTATTATCGCGGAGCATAAAAAGGCATCTGATAAAAGTAAGGAAAAAGGAATTACGCTTTTTACCTCAACGATAAGACGTGGTTCGCCTGATTATCTTGACCCAAGATTGAATTGCCATAGCAAATTGCATGAAGTCATGGCTTTAGTCCAAGCAATCGAAGCAGGAGCCGATGAGGCCTTGATGTTGGATATACATGGAATGGT
>CALHBQ010000448.1 GCA_937930815.1 uncultured Saprospiraceae bacterium
TAAATAGACTCGTATGTTTTATTGGCTAATTCATATTGAGCTGCAGCTTTTTCAATTTTATCAAATCTAAAATAAGCGTTTCCAAGGTTGGTAATTAGCTCGGCCAAACCATCTTCAAATGGCCCATAATCTTGTTTAAAAAAGTAAATCGCATTCTCATGAAATAAAATCGCTTGTTTATATTCGCCATTATGCTGAGAACATAATCCAATTTTATTGGCCAAAGAGGAACGCTTTTTTTGATTGGAATTTTCTCCTTTTTCGTTGGTGAATATTTCTAAATAATAATGAACCGCTTCATTATATATTTCTTGACTCATCAGAACATCCCCTATCGTCTCATAATAATTTAATAGCTTGGGATGCCTTGGTGGTAATTTCTCTTTGTAAATTTTCAAAGCTTTTTGAAAATTCGAAATCGCCTCTTCTGTTCTTTCTAATTTGATTTGACATTTGCCAATAGACATGTAAACCGAGGCAATTTTTGGATGATTCTTTTCATAAATTTCTTGACGTAGTTGAAGACATTTTTCAAAATAAGAAAACGCCGAATCCAATCGCCACAACGCCGAATAGCAATTTCCTACATTCAAAAAACTAACCGATAAATCTGGATGATCAACAGGTAATGTTTGTTTTCGAATGTTCAATGCTTTTTGGTGAAACGCAACTGCCTCTTCCAAATCTTGAAAAGCATACCTACAATTTCCTAAGTTATTGTAAGAATCCGCGACTTTCGGGTGATTATCACCATACAATTCTAAGCGACGATCCAATACCCACGAATTGCGATTGAAAGAACGTTCAATTTGACCCGTCAAAAAATCAATTTGCCCCAAATTATTCATCGCCTGAATTGTCAATGAATCATTTTCACCAAAGAATTGCTTACTTTTATTGAGTGCTTTATTGTAAAAGTTGGCAGCAGCGGCATATTGGCCACTTTCTGAATAGATATTTCCAGTCAATAAGAATCCCTGAATTTCTGTTTTAGTGGGTAGGTCAGAATTGGTTTCAAATAGATTAGCAACCAATTTTAGAGCAGCTGAATACTCAGCTTTTTCATACAAAAATTCTGCTTGCTCCAAAACGGAACTTGCATCATCCTTTTGAGAGAATACGAAAAAAGGAATGACAATCAAGAAGATTGAAATTAAGAATGCTTTCATTTTTTGGTTTTAATCAAAGGAATGGGTCTTTTGAATGTATCCTTTAATTATGTAGTTAATCTGGATTTTACCTGAATGTTATCACTAAAATACAGTTTTTCTTTCTTCTTTTTATAAAAGTCAAAGAAATACCGCTCAAAGGTCGTAAAATTTTACATTTGCAACTTAAATTCTTAGTACCCTAAAAAAATGGGAACGTTTACTAAGTCACAAACACACCGATATAGAATATGAAGCCCGTAAATGATCAGTTCCTCATAAACGCCATAATCGAAGGCGGCGCGAAAAGGCAGCAAGCCATTCGTACCATATATGATGATAGTGTATTAAAGTCAAAGGTTATCAACTTTGTAAGAAACCATGGTGGAAATACAGAAGATGGCCAAGACATATATCACGAAGGAATTATCGCATTGGACCGAAATATCCGTGAGAATAAATTCCGTGAAGAAACAAGTTTGCAAGGTTATTTATTCTCGATTTGCAGATTTGCTTGGATGAATAGGGCACGCAAACAGGCCAAGACGACACTTGTAGATGAATCTAAGTTTTTTGATGGCAAAGACGAAGAAACGCCAGCATTAACTTTTGAGAATAAAGAACGAAACGAACTGCTCGAATCCATACTCGGAAACCTTGGAGACAGATGTAGAAAGATTTTAGAAATGTGGAAATTATCCTACTCTATGTCCGAAATCGCTTCCAAAATGGGTCTTGCAAATGATGTTCAAGCAAGAAAAGCCAAATACAGATGCCACAACTCCTTAATTAAATTTTTGAGTGAGCATCCTGAAATAAATGAGTTATTGAAAAATTATTATACAAAGTAACAATTAAGTAGTTCACGAAACTTAATGATAAACTATTTGAGTGCCTTTTTGCCTCACACTTCCCTTAAATTTTTAACTGTAGCTAAGGCTACACCGAAAAATTTAAGGTCGTTTGAAACAAAAATTCATATCAAATATTTTCTATCCTCAATTTCCGCGAACTACTTACTACTTTGATTTAGATTGTTGAAAAAATGTAAAATGGAAAATAAGAATTACATAGAGTTAATAGAAAGATATACGCTCGGCCAATTAGGTCCACAAGAAACTAAGGATTTTGAATCTGCACTTTCGTCTGATAAACAGTTGAAGAAATTCTACCGTCTTTATCTCGCAAGTTTGGATGCCATAGAAACTGATATTGAAAAAGATTTACGAAATGATCTTAAATCTTGGGAAAAAGAATCAGCTGCGCCAAAAACTAATCGTACTTCTGAGACCAAAGTTGTTCCAATGAGAAGACGGATGATGACTTGGGCAGCAGCAAGTTTTCTGCTTTTGGCTGGTTTCTTTGGCATGAATTATTTGGGCAATTCAGGTGGTTCTCTAAATCCTCACGACCAGTTTTATGCAGATTATTATAAAGCTCCAGCACTTTCTACTTTTAGAGATTCCAATCCTACTGACAAAGACTGGCAGGCAAATTTGGATCAGCTTATCAATGGAGAAAATGAAAAAGCTTTGGCATATTTCAACTCAATTGAAGCGGACAATGGTAATTATTTAGAAGCTCAATATTTGGCTGGACATACCAATATGAGACTCAAAAGATACGATGATGCGCTAAAGAATTTTAAGGAGGGAATGAAAGGTGAGACCAGCAGATACACTGATAAATCTGAATGGAATTATCTTTTGGCGAATTTGAAAAAAGAAAATTGGGAAGATGATTTTATGCTCTTATTGAAAAAGATTGCCAATTCGGATCACTCTTTCGAATTACAAGCAAAAGAATTGCTCAGCAAAATCGAAAGTGAGTAACAAAAATAACTTCATGACTATTTGAAAATACGAATGGGTCAACTCAAATTGAGTTGACCCATTTTTTTGTGGAGTCGGCGGGAGTCGAACCCGCGTCCAGAGAAAGCAACTAGCAACTTTCTACATGCTTAGTGATTGTTTAGGTTGTCGAGAAAAGGGAAGGTACATTCACAAACCGATCCTTTTCCGTATTTTCAAGTTTTTCCGTCAGCCGATAGCAGAAACAGATCTATCGATTCAAGCTCGCAAGGTTATGATGGGTGGCGCACTGTGTAACGAGCATCAAGCACGGGACCCACAAGCTTACTAATCTCTAAGATTAGGCAGCAAGAGCATAGCGATTATTGCCATGTAAAAAATTGTTTGATTACCAGATTTTGCGGAGATAAGCAATCTTGCTCCGGCATGCTTATTACAAGAAGGACAATCCTGTCGATTCCATTACGACCCCTTTTTTGTATAGCAGAGATTGAGATTTAGAGAAATTGAGACTTTGAGAGGGGTAAAAAAAATCAATCTTTATCAATTTATTCAAACGTACAAAGCGACGTTCCTCTCATACGCTCTATTCTCGCATCTCTCCTTCCTCTAAGAAAGCGCAAATTAACTTCTTTTCAATTCCTAAAAAAAGGAAATGAAGAAAAAAGAACAGACTTATTTTTTATAAACAGTTTTAGCTTAGGAAAGGTTCCGAAGCGGGAAAGGTGAGTGAGACCTAATGATAGTGAAGTTTAATGTTTTAACCAGTCCTTTGTTTTGGAATTGTGAAGCCCGCAAAAAAAGGAAAAAATGTTTCTTGTTATGGTAAAATTGTGCTTAAAAACTAAATTTTCAATTAATAAACCTAAGTCGCGATCTGTTTGAATAATGATGAAATGAATAAATTCGAAATGATTAAATAGACTTCCATTGCTCAAAAAATTTGCAACACTCGAACAATAGGGTCCTAATTACTCATTTTACTATTTTATCAATTATTCATTTCTAATCTTAAAACGTTGCTTATTTTATTCAACACAACTTGATTTAATGATTCACATCTGAGCTATCGGCTGTAGTGCTATTCATTGCACTTACTAAGATTGCACATAATGCGATAAGGAGTCCAAATACTAACATGCCTGTAGTTTTTTTTGAGTTTCTAAAAATAGTATGTCTGTTATCTACAGGGGGGAACGCGAAAAAAATGGGTTACATTTCACGTTATAAAAATGCAAATATCATGCCTGACCGAGATTTCAGTGGTGGAAAGTTGAATATCGCAGGTAAAAATCCCTAAACGATGGTAGATATTATTTTTTTACAGAATGTAAAATATATCTCTTTGGGTAAGAATTCGAAATCAAATATAGAACACATTTACAATAACTAACATGTGTTGGCGTGTTAAAATTGCATAAAGAGGGGCAGTTTACCCTAAAGTGGGTAGTAAAAAGGGTTAGAAAACGGTTGCCGGGTTGCCATGGTTGCCAAGTTACCGTGGTTGCCAGGTAGCAAATTACTATATTACTTAAGTACAATATGGGGTTTAATCAAATTTAGAATTGAAAAGGGATAACTGAGAATTCACGAACGGATTTCTCCATTAGTAATTGGGCACGTTAACCATTTCGTAAGCAGCGCAACTTAACAACTATGGCAACTTGGCAACCACGGCAATTCTAAAACCCACTAAAAGCATTCAGATTCCGCTGTTGATAAGGAACTTCAATAAAGCCAAGGGTACCTGGTTTTACTCTTAAGAAGAAGCTATAGGTACCACGAGCCGGCTGCCAACTTAAACCAGTTTCCCAACAGTGTAGGTCCCGGTAGAATCTAAAACTTGGATAGACAAAACTTTTATTGACGAAATCATAGCTTAAATTGTCCACTCCAACGCTCCAATGCGGCGTAATCTGTAAATCACCTCTCAACCTTATAGAGTTGGCACGTATTCTAAAAGTATCTCTTTTTTCTCCAATTTCTCCGATTCTTGAATATTCGAAGGTAACGTTGTGGCTCAATGAAAATCCATCGAATAAACTCCAGAAATCTTCAATTTCGTCAAATTCACCCAAAGATTTTCGTTCTCTTTCTTTTTCTCTTTGCTTTTTTGCTTCTATCGGATCTTCCTCCTCTTTTTCTTTTCCTTTGACCCAACCACGTATTTGTCTCACTGTAAATCGATTGGTAATTGGTAAAGTCGCATTTACAAAATCAAACAACCGTCGATTTTTGGAACGATTCCAAGTTAGTTGATTGACCCGTCTTCCTCCGGCAGTTCGTTCATATGGATCAAATC
>CALHBQ010000449.1 GCA_937930815.1 uncultured Saprospiraceae bacterium
CATAGAGTTCTTCAAAAAGTACGGTTTCATCTTGAAAGAATTTCAAAGCCTTATCGAGTTTGCCCATCGAAGAGTGGGTTTTACCAAGTTTTTCATAAGAGATAGCCAAACCGTTTTTAAAAGAAACATTGTTCGGATATGCTTCATAGAGTTCTTTCCCTAATCTGGAACGTTCTTGAAAGAATTTCAAAGCCTTATCGAGTTTGCCCATCGAATAGTGGGTTGAACCAAGTTTAGAATAAGAGATAGCCAAATTGCTTTTATATAATGGGATGTCAGGAAATTGATCGGTTAACTCGATAAGCTCCTGTTGGTATTTTTCATACAGGTTCATTGCGCCTTCCAAATCTCCTAAATCTTTTTGGATGTCACCTAAAAATGAATAACAAATTCCTTCCTTGTTTTTTTGCTTATATTTTTTTGCTAAAAGCAAGCTTAGATTGAATGTTTCTTTAGCGGGGATTAATTCTCCTTTTGTAATTTGAGCATCACCTTTATCAACTAAAATTCCGCTTCTATTCTTTTCTTCAGCATGCTCCAACCATTCATCAAAATAAATGATTGCTTTATCATAAATGCCATCTTTGAATAGAAGGTCCGTCAATTGAGGATAAATAGTTAACTTTAATGCAACTTCATCTTCTTTAGTCGCACGTAAGGATTGCTCCAGTTTTCGGATTTCCGCTGCGTTTTTATTGGTGGTAATACTAGGTGTACTTAATCCTCTACTGGTTTCTGTTGTAGCAGATCTACCGATACCGGTCGGTTTAATTTTTTCTTCTATGTCCAAAAATAAAGAACGAAAAGACCATAAATCAGGCATTTTTTCCATCATGATTTTCATAAATCGTTCCTCGGCAGAGGAAGCAATAAAGACAATAAGGGCGTTCGGAATTTTTGCCAGTTTATCTCTACGTAGATTAAGCATAGAGGTAATCGCATGTCGACGAGCGTTTTCAACTTTCATTGCTTCCGATGGCTCGCCTGTACTTCTCGTTTGGTCTCTTAATAAAGTCTCGAAGTTCTCCAAGTAAAGTATTCCGCCATCAAGATTCTGATAAACTTCAAATAGATTTTTGAAATTAGTGGTTTCTCCGTCGATGTTTATAGAAGGTTTTTCTGGGAAAAGTGTTTTTAAATCTTCTTGTATTTTGGTTACGATCGAATAGTGATTATAACGAATTATCACAAACCTAAAAGCTGTCGTTTTTAGTAATTTTTTAAGTAAGGGAATTTCTTCTGCATAATTACCCGACATAATGCTTGTATAGTTGTGAAGCTTCGATGATAGGATGGACTCTTTTGTAAGTACCGTCATTATATTCTAAAACAACCAGTTTCTCAAGCAGATCCTGCCATGAATCTTCAAATGGAGTAGGGACTCCTGCTTCGTTTTTTTCTTTTAGTACTTTCAGTTGTTCAAGATCCTCTGTGGTCAAATACCTTGATGATTCAGCACCCAATTTTTTGACTGCCTTTTCCAGTGCTTTTTTAGTCAATTTGTCTGCGTCATCATCGGAGTATAAGTACGTATATTCTAAAATGCGTAATAATTCGCGAGGGGAACCTCCTCCATACAAAATCGCTTCCCGAATGGTATCTTGGGAATCAAAAAGGTTTTTATCTATTCTTTTGGTGACAAAAGTTTCAAAACGTTTGATAGCTTTTTCTACTAGAGAACCGTCTCTTTCTACAATTTTTACAAAAGGAAAGGATACTACGGTGCTAAATTGGCGCAACTTGGGTTCTAAAGAGAATAACTCAATCGGTAGTGTGAAAATCGTATTTACCTTGATTTGTCTAATTCGATTGCTCTCATCGTCCACAATTTTTTTGCGAATATCAGATGTTGCTATTTTTTCTAACCCATCTACTATGAAAAGAATCTCTTGTGCTTTTTCAAGCTTTCGTAAAGCTGAGTTTACTTCTTCAATAAAGTAATTGAATTTCTGTGAAAAAGTGGTAAAATTTCTTTTGAAAACTGTTCTAATTTTTTCGGCATTTTCTTTACTACCAGCGAGGTTGCCTTTTAATTTTGCAGAAAGGCCTAAAAAAGAAAGTAACGAAGGTGTTTTTGCCTCCACCTCAATTTCAAATCCACCCTCTCTTTTGATGGCTTTGTTTACTTCTTTGATCTGCTCGGCGTACCAATCTTGTAGGGACTTAATGATATCCTTTTTGATTTGCAAGTCATGCTCATTTAGCTCCTCTGCTAACCGTTCGAGTTGGAATATCAAAATGTCCATATATTCCATATCATTCAAGTCCAATCCCTCATCCAAATTGCAAACCACACAAAAGAAACCATCTTTTCTATGTAATTTTTTTGCAATTTTACCCAATTCAGATGTTTTACCAGAACCTCGCATACCGGCTAAAAAGAGCAGCGATTTATTAGACCCGTTTTCCTTTCTGTTGAAAACGAAAGTTCTTGGATTCACATTCAGCGAACGGAAAATCATCTTATCTTCAAAATCGCCACGAACATCAGAGAAGTCTGTAAAGAACTCGTGATCAGGTAGTATTGGTACATCAAATCTAACCGCATTATCCACTTCCTCCAAACTTGTAGCCTTTGTATAATTCATTGATAGCTAATATTTTGAGCCAAAAATACACAAGAAAACAAATTTCTTACCTAAATGGTTTATTCAATTGATATTTTTGTTTCAAAACGAAGGCTATTCTTTTAATAAAATCACTACCGCACTACCAACTGCTTTGTCAAACTCCACTCACAAAGTTCTGGTAAAGTGATATCCAAAAAGTATAGACCTGCACTTAGAGAAGTTACATTAAAAGTAAATTGGCCTAAACTATAGAACTGATTGATGTCATCTAATTGATAAACTAATTTGCCACAATCATCATATATTCGAGCGGTGCCTTCTGTTAATTCTTCCTTTTCGGCAAGCCGAATGTACGTTTTGAAACCAGTCGGGTTTGGAAATAATTCAGATTTAGGAATATCACAAAAGTCTTGGACTTTGGTTGTATTAATTTTTTGATCAGGAGGTGGAGGCAACCCATTTAGGCAATTAATCGGGTCAACTTCATCGCGGAGTTCCTCATCACTTTTATGCCAATAGGATTTTCCACAGAAGGAGATGACGTAATCACCATCTTTTTCCAAAGGAGAAACAGGGTTCGTTTGTGAGTGTGGATTTTCAGAGTCTTCATAAATTTGAAAGAGTGCAAAATAGTACTCCTCTCCATCTGCGAAACTGCCAGCATACCATCTGCACAGCCAACCAAGATCTCCCCAAATTCTGATTACTTTTTTTGTTTCGACCCCTTTATAAATCTCCGTGATTTCGAAATCCATTCCATGTTCGACGTTTCTGAGTTTGGTGCCTTTTATTACTAATTCAGGGCCTCTATTTGCCTCTTGAGATACATATTCACAAAATGATCTTGGTCCACCGCAACTACATGCAAATGCTTGGATTGAAAAAAGGCAAATAATAAAACTGAAAATTATTCTGTACATGTCATTTTAATTTGAGTGTGATTCTAAATCGATTATTTGCTAACCATCAATTGCCTCGTCACATTGGAACTACAAATTCCAGGTAAATACAAATCTAAAAAGTATAAACCTGATTGCAAGTTTTTCAAATCAAAAGAAAGTTGATTTTGGCTGTAGAACTCGTTTAAGTTATCAAAACGAGCGACTTCTTTGCCACAAGCATCGAAGATTCGTGCACTTCCAGATTGAAGGTCTGTGTTTTCGATTAAATCAATATTACAAAAATCTGAACTTGGATTTGGGTAGATTTCTGTTTTCAGCGCTTGGCAATATTTCCGTTCATTGGTCGAAGATTTGCCGCATAAATCTAAGGACTTGCCAAAGCATCTTTGAATTTCTTCTCCAGATTCCTCGGTTTCATCTTTACAGCTCCAATAGGATTTTCCACATACCGAAATAGAATAATGATCTTCCATTTCTAATGAAGACCAATCAGTCGGAAAGCCAATATGCGGTTCTATTTTGTTGAGTGCCAAAAGGTATTCTACGTCCTCTTCAAAATTGGAAACGTATATGCGACAAAGATGCCCAACATCACCCCAAATCCGAATGGTTTCTTTGCTCTCGTCACCATCAATAATTAGCGAAATTTCGAAGTCCATTCCGTGTTCTATTTCTCCTACTTTTTTTCCTTTTACAATTAAATCAGGCGACTGAAAATTATCAAACACAAAACCACAAAAGGTTTGAGGGCCAAAGCAGCTGCATGCAAAAATGGAACTTATAGAAAATAAAAAGAGGAATGTAAAGATGTTACGTTTCATAATCGGATTTTATTGATTTGAAAGTTAGACATCTAAATATATGGAAAAGGTTGGGTAAAGGGTAATGATAAAATGTGTAAATGATAAAATGAATAAATAGGAGCGACTATCTATTCATTTTATCATTTTTGAATTTAGTCATTTACAATAAAATCAACGACTCGTTCAATTACTGTTTTATGTTTCATAATTCGATAATGTCCCAAACCTTCTGTTACAATCAATTTGGAGTTAGGCCATGCTTCATGGATTTGTTCAGCAAATTTGAATTCAACAATCGGGTCTTTTTTATCATGAACGACGAGCAAATCTTCAATCTGAGTTTTGCCATACGCAGTAGGAATATGCATATCAATCGGGTATTCACCTGCTATATCGAAAACCATTTTATCCACTTCTTTTTTGACGCTATCGGCGAAATTCATCGTCTCTCCAATATTCAAAAGTATATCATCAAAATTGGTTGGAACGGCCACCATGACTGCTTTTGGAATCTTAACTTCTGGCATCAATAATCGAGAAGCGTAAGTCAAACACATTCCGCCAAAGGAGTGCGTAATCACGGCTTCGACGCCACCAAGTCGGTTGATGATTGCAGTAATCGTATCTGCAAATTCTAAAATATTGGTTCGCTTTCCAGTTGAGTTTCCATGTGCCGGGCCATCAAAAGCAATGACTCTAAATCCTTGATTCACAAGTGGTTGTACGAATGAACGCATTGCTGTGCCTCTCGATTCCCAACCATGCGCCAATAAAATATTTCTATCACCAGTTCCCCATTCGTAAACTTTGATAATATTTGAACCAACAAGTATTTCGTTGATTTTTGCAGCTTCCAAAATTTTGTCCGAGGTACGATGCTTGGCTTTTAAACGTGGGGTTCTGAACAACCGAAAAGCAATTCTCGCAGTTAATTTTGGAAAGATTGGCGTCAAAATTCCCATAAAAAATCGAACAACTGGCATATAAGCCGGAAGTGTTGGTTTCTTTTCTGCTTTCTGCAAATGTGGTTCGATTTCTAAAATTTCCATTCTGTTTTCTAACACGGTCGGGCAATATATATTAATCATGATCTATGGTTTTAAATTATCAATCATCAGTACCAACTGACGGGTTGTTTTTTTGAAAGGTTCAACGGATTCGAGTGTTCGCGCGAGTAACATACCTCCTTCCAAAATCGCAACGAATAGGGTAGCAAACTCCTCACAATTCACATCTTCACGGACTTCTTTTAGTTCCTTCCCTCTATTGAGCGTTTTGATAATGGCAGACTCCCAATCAAGGATTGCCTTTTGAACACCTGCTTTCATTTCGAGTGGCAGGTTTTCGGACATCGCACCCGTTTTCATAATCGGGCAACCACCTTTTACTGGCGGATTGAATAAATGTTCTTTATAAAAATAAACGACTGCTTTGAGTTTATCTAATGAGTGGTCAATGACATTGGTCCGTCTGCCAATCTCTTCCCAAATGAAATCCACCGCGTATTCAAAAGCGGCAGCAGCGATTTCATCTTTGTTTTTAAAATTGCCATATAAGCCACCTTTGGTCAAACCCGTCGCTTCCATGATGTCACTCATCGAAGTTCCTGCAAATCCTTTTTGATTAAATACCCCTGCTGATTTTTGGATAATAACCTGTCTGGTTTGTTCTGACTTTTTCATAACGCAAAAATAGACCGATTGGTTTATTTTTAAAAGTATTTTTGAATAATTAACATATTTATGTTTAAAATGGAAAACCGATAGGTTTTTATTTTGTAAATTAGTTCCCTGAGCGAAGCCACTATTGCGTTCCCTGAGCGAAGCCGAAGGGAACAGGCATGGAAAATCGATCTTCGTTTTTGTTCCCTTCGGCTTCGCTCAGGGAACGCTTCTCGGCTTCGCTTGAAATACGGATTGATGCATTACAATTTTCCAATATTTCAACTCGTTTTAAATTCAAAAAATATCTATTTTGTGATTCGAAATCATTTGAAAACAAAATTCATCTATGCTCAATTTTCTCCAAAAGCTATTCTTAAGGCGGGTGCCTCGAAATATAGATGCGGATTATCATAAAATCCTTTCGGCACATTCTTCCTATTATCTTAATTTGAATGAAAAGCGAAAAACTGAGTTTCGATTAAGACTCTATCATTTACTGAATGTTTTGGGATTTCATTCGGCAGAAATCAAAAATATAACACGCGAAATGCGAGCTGTGATAGGTTGTGCCATCATCGAAATCACCTTTGGTTTAGATAATTATATCCCAAAACGTTTTACCCAAATTGTGGTGATGCCGAGACGATACATGTACCCGGGGTTCGGTCAACCATTTTTGGGACATACTGATTTTAGTAAAGGGATTATCTATTTTTCGTGGGAAGATGTGCAACATGGCTACCTCGTCCCAGATGATGCAGTCAATGTCGCTTTGCACGAAATGGCACATGTCATCGAAGATGAAAGTGCTTTTCAGAAACTGTTCGGCGATTTTTTCGACCGTTGGAAATGGTTAGAATGGGCAAAATTAGCCCACGACAAAATGCAAATTATCAGAAGAACCCAAAACGAATTTTTGAAAAGCTATGGCGGTCATAACATGAAAGAGATGTTCGCTGTTTGTGTAGAAACGTTCTTTGAACAGCCCGCTGAATTTAAAGCGGCACTCCCAGAGATTTATCAAACGATGGTGGAGTTGTTGAGGCAAGATCCTTTGATTAAAGGTGATCCTGTTTTGAAAAGAAGATAATTATCGCCTCACCAATATTCGTTTGGTTAATTTAGATTCGCATAGTTCTGGTAAATCAATTTGAACAAAATACAATCCTGCTGCCAGTCCGTTTGTTTTCAGGTGCTCTATTTATCACCTTCTCATATTCCAATTTCCGTTTAACGAGAGGAAAAGCTGGAAGATTTAAATCAGCTATACTCCAATTTCAGGTGAAAATGTACTAACCAAATTACTAATACTTGCTCTAAAAAAGAGTAGACTTATTCTCGTTTTTATCTGATATTTAGGGATAAACGGCAATCCAAAAGTGGAATATTGATATTGTACTCAGTCAATTTAGTAACTTTGGCAGTTGATAAAATTCTAATCCAAAACTGTAGATATATATATTCGATAGAAAAATGTTCAAAACTTTAAGAAACACAAATTATTGTATCCCTCTTTTATTTTCAATTCTTATATTTTATGCCAATTTAATCCAAGCTAATACAGATACACTTCAAAATCAATGGCTCAATGATTCTTACCCTGACTCTATTCGGTTTAATGCTATAAATGAATTTTATAAGAAAAAAATCAAGGATGAACCAACGGCAGTACTTAGCTTGACTAGATATCATTATGATTTGGCTCGTCAAAAGAAATCTATAGAAGAAATAGTAAATGCTAATAAATCCAAAGCACTTGCATTAAAATTAATTGGGAGGTATGATGAAGCATTGAAAGAGTTAAATAATTTAGTAGAAATCAGTTCAAATCAGAGTGACACTATTGGTTTAGCAGAGAATTACCAAGAAATCGGTTCAATACTTCATTATCAAAGTAAATATTTAGACGCTGTAAAATATTTGTCAAAAAGTTTAAGATTATATCAAAAAAAGGACTTGGAAAGTGCTCAAGCAAGAGTGTATAATTCATTAGGAAGGTTATATAACGAAATCAACAATTTTGACATGGCTATTGGCTATTTTGAAAAAGGAATTCAAATAGCTCAAAAACTAAATCAAGTTATGACACTTAATATCATAACGGTAAATTTAGGATTTACTAACTATCAAAAAAAGAATTATCGAGAAGCTATCCTAAATGGCCATAAATCTATAAAGGTTTTTAAATCCTATAATAATCGAGTTGGGCTCGCTGACAGTTATTATTTATTAGCTCAATCTCATCAAGCACAAAATAAGATAGATTCTGCATTGTTTTACATTGAAAAAAGTTTGGATATCAATATGTCCATTGGTAACATGGGACAAATTATTCCAACTAAATTATTATATGCTGATATACTATTTGAAACCAATAAAGACCAAGCCACAAGAATTGTAAAAGATTTGCTTCCCCAAGTTGATGCCGCTTTTGGATATGAATACTTGACCCAATTGCACCATTTGTTGTACAGGTGTAACAAGGCACAGGGCAACCAACAGCTTGCTTTAATTATGCTTGAAAAATATTCATTGTATCGTGATAGTTTGCTAATCGAGGAAGATAATTTAATGATCACTCGGCAAGCGCTACAAACAACACATGAAATAGAACTTCTTAATAAGGAACTTGAAAATGAAAAAAAACAATCAACTCTAAAATATAGACAACTAAAAAGAACTTTTGCTATTATTTTAGGCAGTATAATTGTCATTTTTATAACTGGAGTTTATGCCCGATTAAATATCATAAATCAAAAAAGAGAGAAAGAAGGCTTATTGAAAGAAATTGAGCAATTAAAAAAGCAAGGAAATACCACAGTTAAATTAGTTGCCCCAAAATTTGAATTGAACCGTGATAAAATTGAGAATTCGATTAACAAAAAAATAAATGAAACAGATTGGAAAGTTCTCAATATTTTATCTGAGGATCCCGTTATCTCAAATAAGGAAATCGCCCAAAAAGCATATTTATCTGTTGATGGAATAGGATCTTGCCTCAGAAGGATGTACGTAGCTTTTGATATCAGCGAATCAAAATACAAGAAGATTTCCCTTATTATGAAAGCAATTAAACTCTCGAATATTACATCCGAAATTGAAAAGAATCATCAACAAACTGAAAACTAATAATTTTTTTCAAAACTATTGAAGAAAGGTACGAACAAAAGCTATCGGATAACCAAACTAAAACTAAAAAGGAGATAGCTGCTCTTTACAGTAAGCACTGTAAAAAGAAAATTGGGATAGAGAATAAATCTCAACCCCATTATCCAGCTATTTGCATGAAATTAAAGGTAAATCATTGATTTTTCACCTTTAAGCGTGAAGCCAAACCCTCTCCATCCCTCTACCTTTGTCTTGCCAAAAGATATTGTAATGGTCAATTCTTTTCGCTCTCACTAAATAAGGGTATCCCTCGAAAGGCAAAGTATCGAATTGCCTCATCATAAATACTCTCCTTACACTTCCGAATACACTAAACAATTTTTTTTCGTAATAAAAACAAAAATTTAATGACAAAATTACTGTATTCCTTAACACTCATTCTAACCTTAATTTCATTCGCAGATAAGACCGCAGCCCAGGTTTATAATGGAAATTTATCCCTTAGCACCCAAAGTCAATTGGACAATTTCAATTATACTGAAGTGACTGGAAATCTGACAATTTCTAATGCAAATTTCAGCAATGTTGACGGATTGGCCTCATTGACCTCTGTAGGAGGTAGATTAACAATAGTCTCCAATTCCTCCTTAACCAATATTGATGGATTGGCCTCCTTAACTTCCGTGGGAGGGATTGTTTCAATAAGCTCCAATTCCGCCTTGACCAATATTGATGGATTGTCTTCCTTGACTTCCTTAGATCATATAGGTATATACGGTAATTCCGCCTTGACCAATATTGACGGATTGGCCTCCTTAATTTCTGTAGCAAGGTGGTTAACAATATCGGTAAACACCTCATTAACGAACCTTGACGGGTTGGCTTCCTTAATTTCTGTGGGAGGTAGATTAGAAATAAGAGATAACCCCTTGGCCAATATTGACGGATTGGCCTCCTTAACTTCCGTGGGAGGTAACTTATCAATATATCGCAATTCCTCCTTAACGAACCTTGACGGATTGGCCTCCTTAACTTCCGTGGGAGGGAATTTAGGAATAGAGCAAAATTCCGCCTTGACCAATATTGACGGATTGGCCTCCTTAACTTCCGTGGGAGGGGATTTAGAAATAGAGCAAAATTCCGCCTTGACCAATATTGACGGATTGACCTCCTTAACTTCCGTGACAAGATTTATATCTATAAAAGCCAATTCCGCCTTAACGAACCTTGACGGGTTGGCTTCTTTTACTTCTGTGCGATTTATATTTATAGAGCAAAATTCCTCCTTGACCAATATTGACGGATTGGCTTCCTTAACTTCCGTGACAGGGACGTTAAGAATAGCCAGTAATTCCTCTTTGACCAACCTTGACGGATTGGCCTCCTTAACTTCCGTGACAGGGACGTTAATAATAACCAGTAATTCCTCTTTGACAAACCTTGACGGGTTGTCCTCTTTGACTTCCGTAGGTTACACCTTAAATGTAACCAGTAATTCCTCCTTAACCAACCTTGACGGGTTGTCCTCTTTGACCTACGTTGGCGGGTCGCCGTTTTCCTTCGGGAATTCCAAAGATATAGATATAAGCGGTAATTCCTCTTTGAGTGACTGTTGTGGTATATGGGATCTTTTAAATAATACTAGTAGTTCATTTCGAATTTCCAATAATCAAACAGGCTGCGATAGTTCTTCGGAAATACAAGTGAATTGTATTGATACAGACGGTGATGGTGTGGGAGATAGTTTAGACAACTGTCCTAATACTCCTAATCCAAATCAAGTGGATACAGACGGTGACGGATTGGGCGATGTATGCGATACTTGTCCTAATGACCCCAATAATGACATTGACGGCGATGGTGTCTGTGGTGACATAGACAGCTGTCCTAATACTGCTAATTCGAATCAAGCGGATACAGATTGTGATGGCGTGGGTGATGAATGTGATATCTGCCCAGGTTCCGATGATGCTCTGGATGCCAACGGCGATGGTATTGCTGATTGTAATCAGTCGCTAAATTACAACGATTATGACCCGAGCTGGTACTGTGCCAATAACAAAATATTCGTTACCAAGAATGGAAATAACACCATTTGTATTAATAAAAACTCTATTTCCGCACACTTAGCTAATGGTGATTATTTAGGTCCAAAAATCTCTTGTAATACACTTAGAGTAGGAGGTCTCAATAACAATATTGCGAATAACAAAGCACATGAGTTAGTTTTGGAAGTATTCCCTAACCCTGCAACGGATGAGGTGAATATCAACTTACATGGCATGCAATCAGATGGGAAAATCATGATTTTTGACCTTACGGGAAAAATGGTTTTCTCTCAAAAAACA
>CALHBQ010000450.1 GCA_937930815.1 uncultured Saprospiraceae bacterium
AATAACCATATCATTAAAGATATTACAGTGGAACATTTTGATGGTTCAGGAATTTCGACTGTCAATACTGCCAATCTTATTACACTGGATAGTGTGAAACTAAAAAGTAATGGTGATTATGGATTCGGAACTGATGGCGCAGATTTGATTGAAGTTACGAACTGTATCGCCACTTTAAATGGGAAAGCTGGATTTTTTGTTACTAGAATGGAAGATATTACAATCACAGGTTCCGAGGCTACACTTAATGGAGATGAAGGAATTAAATTGGTGGATATATCTGATGATAATGTAGGAGTGAATATCACCAATGTAATTGCAGTTGATAATGGTTTGGATGGAGTTTTAATAGATGATTATACTATTGCCAATCTTAATAATGTAGCTGCAAACGCAAATTACGGAGCTGGAATCAGGATATTAAATGGTTCAACTTCTTTAGTTGGAACAAATCTTACTGCGAATAATAATATTGGAAGTCACGGTATTGACTTGAGCAGTTCTGTAGGAGTCGATCTAACAACTGTTACATCGGTAGCAAATTTTGACAATGGATTAAATATTTTGAATTGCTCAGCAGCCAAAGTCACTGGAGGAACTATCACCGATAATGTCTCAGGAATATTAGCAGATGGCTGTAACAACTTAGAATTAGATGGTTTAGTTGTCAGTAACAACGACTTCGACGGTATTGAAATTCAAAACAGTAGTCCAACAAGTATTAAAAATACAACCTCCCAAATGCATACATCAGGAGCAGGATTGCGATTGATTAATTCGTCAAATTGTACTGTTGATGGATTCACAGGTTCAAATAACATTTTAGGAATTAGTTGTGCTTCCAATAACCTTATTGCCATCAATTCCGCTTTCAATAATAACACCAGTAATGGAATTTTTCTATCTGGTAGTAGCGGCTCTTTTGTAGGGACAGTTTCTTTTACAGGGAATGTTGGAGGCTTTAGTCAAGAGGGTGCGAGCAATAACACCACCATTCAGAATTGTACTTTTGAGTCAAATGTAGATGGAATAACTTCCGATGATTGTGAAGGGTTCAACTTTGATGGAAACACAGTTGGTACTGCTGCAAACGGAAATACTGGTAATGGAATTTGGGTTAATAATAGCTCCGGTACTAAGCCTGGAACTGGAGGAAACTCGGGGACTTTCGGCCAGTTACAAAAAGGGCTATTACTAGCGGGAGGTATTATTCAAAATAATACCATTACCAACAATGATTTTGGTATAAAAATAGAAGACGATGCAGCATTAGTTGAAATTACTAACAACGAAATCTATTGCAATTCCACTGCTGGAATAGATCGCACAAACAATACACCGCCCATTACGACGATTTCAAGTGCTTCCACGACGACGGTAACAGGAACAACTTTAGTTGCAAGTGGCTATATAGAGGTTTTTATCGATGATGACATGGGTTGTTCAGGTGCACCAGAGCAAGGAAAAACATTTGTTGGTTCTAACACTTTCTCAGGTAGCAATTGGTCTGTACCAATTTCAGGAGTAAGTGTAGGAGATAATTTGACAGCAACCATAACTGCGAATTCCAATAATACTTCTCAGTTCTCTATAGGAGTAATAGCAGGGCCAACATGTCCAATTGGGTCTCCTGTTATAGTAACTGATCCAGGAGATGGTTCAATGACCCAAACATTAAGATGGGCAATAGACTGTGTAAACGCAGATGCTTCTACTGATGAAATTCATTTCAACTTACCTGCTCCAGCACCAGGAGATAGTTTGAAAATACAACCGACTGGGCAATTGCCATTTGTAATTGATGATGATGTTTATTTTGATGGCACCACTCAACCTACTGGTGATAGAGTTTACATTGATGGTTCAATGGCAGGTTCGGCCATTTATGGTTTATCCCTTCAAGCCAATACAATTATTTTAAGACAATTAGGATTAATAAATTGGGGGCAAGATGGTATTCAAAATTTTGGAAATTCAGATTTGGATGATATTGAATTTTTGAGAAATGGTGGTGCTGGCGGTCCCGCAGGAAGTGGAATTCGTAATAATTCTGGATCTAATAATACGATTATCAATAATTCTTATTTCGAAGATAATGAATATGGCGTAAGTGGATTCAGTTCATCGGATTTACAGATTTCTAATTCTAATTTTAAAAATCATGTCTATGGAGGCGTATTTCTAAATAATACGACAAATAGTATTTTGGATAACCTCGATTTGGATAATTGTTCAGACGGGATATCAGTAGTAGGCTTGTCTCAAAATACGTCCATTAATAATGTCACTTCATACAATAATAACGATGTAGGAATTTATGTCGGCCAATCTGATGATGTGACAATCGACAATGCCACTTGTTTTAATAATGGAGATTATGGAATCCAATTTCTTGAAGCCAACAATAGTGATATTATAAACTCTACCATTTATTCCAATTCCGTGCATGGGGTTTACATTACAAATACAACAAATTTCACAATAGAGGACAATGATATCGGAGTCTCAGGTGGGAATACAGCTGATGGGATTTTGGTAGAAGATCTGGCTTTCAAACCTGGAGGAAATACCAATAATATAACTACTGCTGCAAGAGGTGGTTTACTTTCCACCGGTACGATTCAAAACAATAATATCCAAAATAATGGAGGTTATGGAGTACAGGCAAGTTCGTCATTAAGTACTTCTCCAAACTTGTACATTGTAAACAATAACATGCAGTGTAACCAATTGGGTGGAATTGTAAATCCAACTGGAACTGCTCCAACGATTTCAACTGCGAATCCTGCAACCGTTACGGGTACAGGTACTAATGGAAATACGATTCATTTATATACCCATAATACATCTTGTTCGAATGGTGCTCCTTGTCAAGGATTGATGCCTTTAGGTACAACTACTGTTTCTGGTGGAGTGTGGAGTGTTGCAGCAACAGTAAGTGCAGGGACTCAAGTAACTGCAACTCAAACCACTTCAGGAAACAATACCTCGCCATTCTCAACTTGTGCATTGGTCATGTTGATGTGTGATGCGGATACGACAAGTACCAATGTAACCTGTTTTGGTTTTGATGATGGAACAGCGACTTCAACTGGAAATTCTATGGCGAATTACACCTACACTTGGTCAAATAATCCATCAAGTCCAATTGGCCCACAACCTGGGCCTTCCACGATTACTGGCTTGTCACCAGGTACTTATTATGTAACAGTTGCGGATGGAGCGGGCTGTATTGATGTCGATACATTTGTGATAACACAGCCATTCCCAATTGATTATTTTCTTGAATTAAAAGATGAGACTTGTATAGGATTTAATAATGGTGAGGCACTAATGGAGGATTATGGAGCTGGATATACTGTTTTGTGGTCAACAGGATCAACGGCAAATCCGGTTACTAATTTAGCACCTGGTATGTATTCTGTAACGGTAACCAATCCAGTTACTATGTGCGCAGACACAACTAATTTTACAATAAACCCTGGATTTAATACAATTGACTCTACACGACATACAAACGTGACTTGTTTTGGTTTCGATGATGGAACAGCAACTGTCTTCGTAAATCCAATAACCACAGCTGCTGTTTATTCATGGTCAACAGGGGCGACGACTTCTACCGTTACAGGTCTTTCACCAGGATGGCATTATATAACGGTGACCATTCCTCCAGGAGCAGATAATGCAGGCTGTTTTGAAATAGATAGTGTGAATGTTTTAGAAGCAATCCCATTAAGTTACTTTACAGAAAAAACGGATGAAACCTGTGCAGGTGCCAACGATGGTACTGCGTTAGTTGATGATTATGGCAATGGATACACTTACCTATGGTCAACTGGGTCAACTGCCTCAATGGTAAGTGGTCTGGTACCTGGTATGTATTCAGTGACGATTACAGATCCAGTGTCCATGTGTATGGATACGGCTAATTTTACAATTAATCCAGCACCAGATCTTATTTTATCAATGGATTCGACCCATGTGACTTGTGTTGGTCTTAATGATGGAACCGCTACTGTAAACATTAATACAGTCGTGGCAATGGATCCTTCACTTACGATTATGTGGTCAACTGGTTCGTCTGCAACTATGATAAGTGGCTTAGCACCTGGTGTTTATTCGGTAACGGTTGTTTACACGGAGCCAATTTCTGTAACAACTTGTTCCGAAACGAGATCGGTTACGATTAACGATGGAAATCCACTGAATTATTATTCAGATATTGAAGATGAAACCTGTATAAATGGCAACGATGGTTCCGCATTTATTGATGATTTAGGAGCAGGGTACACCTACCTTTGGTCAACGGGCTCGACTGCTAATCCAATAACCAATTTAGGACCAGGTAATTATTCAGTTACTATAACGGAAGGTGTTCCGAATTTTTGTGCTGATACTTTTAATTTTGTAATCAATCCTGGTTTGTCATTAATTGCAAGTCTTGATTCGACTAATGTAACTTGTAATGGCTTTGATAATGGAACTGCAACTGTAACCTTAGATCCTAATATCGCTGGTTCGGCTACAGGAACAACAACCATCGAATGGTACACTTTCCCTGCAGGTACAATTGTTTCCACCTCAAATCCTGTTAGTAATTTAGCACCAGGACAATATGAGGTGGTGGTAACATTTATAGATGGAGGAGTCACCTGTTCTGAAACCGAAATCTTTTCAATTTCAGAGCCAGATCCGATTGTCTCAAACCTAAATTTCGAACATGAAAATTGTTTAGGTGCGAATGATGGTTCCGCTTCTGTTAATCCAACTGGTGGGACTTCTCCCTATACTTTTAGTTGGTCAACAGGTAGTACTGCATCAATGGTTTCTAATCTTAGCTCCGGCACCTATACAATAACAATCAGAGATGCCAATATGTGCGAGTTGACGGAAACATTTATTATCAATCCAGGATACACACCAATAGACAACATCGTTGGAACCAATCTTTTGTGTTTTGAAGATATGACTGGTAGTGCACAGGTAATTTTGAATCCACCACCTGTAGGCGCTCAACCTACTACATATTCATGGTCAAATGGAGCTACTGTAAATCCTAATCCAAATTTGGCAGCAGGTACTTATGGCGTAACCGTATCAACAATAGTGACCAGCGGAGATGAATGTATCGGAACAGGCATGATTACCATTTCGCAACCCGATCCTTTAACCATTATGATGGACTCCAATAATGTAAGTTGTTTTGGAGGAAGCGATGGTACTGCTACTGCAAACGTAACAGGAGGCACGATGCCTTATAGCTATTTATGGAGCAACATGGCGAACACTTCCATGATTACTGGACTAGCACCAGGGACTTATACAGTGACGGTTACAGATGGCAACGATTGTTCAGCAATTTCTTCAGTAGAAATTTTTGAACCATTAGAATACATCACCGGCATATCAGGAACCGATTTATTATGTAACGGAGACAACTCAGGAACTGCAGAGGTTTTGGTTTCAGGTAGCCCATTATTCTACATTTATTCTTGGTCAAATGGAGATAATACAAGATCAATATCAGGTTTAGCGGCTGGAACTTATACCGTTACTGTTACAGATACAGATTTTGTTTGTGAAGAAATAGAAACCATTACGATAAACGAACCACCTGTTTTGGGAGCAAGCCCAATTGCTTCAAATAGTGTTACTTGTTTTGGATTTTCGGATGGAACTTTGGAAACAAACCCAACTGGAGGAACGCTTCCATATACTTTTGCTTGGACTCCAGGAGGATATACAACTGCTAATGTAACTGGAGTTCCTCCAGGAGCCTATACAGTTGTGGTTACTGATGCTAATATGTGTCAATCTACGCCAGCCACCGTTTTTATTGGAGAGCCATTAGAGTTTTTGCTTGATTTGGATAGTACAGATTTGACTTGTTTTGAAAATGCAAGTGGTTCAATAACTGCAAATCCAATCAACGGCGTTTCACCAATCAATTACGCTTGGTCCAATGGGGCTTCAGGAATGACAACTTCAGGATTGGCAGTCGGATCTTATAGTGTAACAGCTACAGACGAAAATGGCTGTCTGGCAGAAGGAACTTCATCAGTTAATCAACCAACAATGGTTACGGGTACGACTTCTTCTACGATTACAACTTGTAATGGAGATGATGATGGAACTGCGACCGCAACCGGAGCAGGAGGAACACCTGGTTATACCTATGCTTGGTCAAATGGCGATAACGGCCCAATGTCAGAAGACCTTTCTGCGGGTACTTATTTCGTAAGTATCACAGACCAAAACGGATGTGAAATTATCGAAGAAGTAGAAATAATAGAACCTGATGAAATCTTTATCACATTCGATTCCACAAATGTAACCTGTGCTGGATTAAATGATGGAACCGCCACAGCAATGGCAACTGGAGGAACTGGAGGCCCATATGATTTCATTTGGGAAGATGGAACCTTTGGTCCAAGTATCACAGGCCTATCTGCGGGTTTCCATGAAGTAGAAGCAATTGATGCCAATGGATGCTTTGGACTTTGGGATGTTGAAATTTTAGAACCTAACCCAATTGCACTTACGGCCTCAGCTACAAATATTACAGCAACAGGAGCAAATGACGGAACTGCAACAGCGAGTGGAGCAGGTGATTTTCCACCTTTCATGTACGCATGGTCCAATGGTGACACTGGTGCCAATATTTCAAATTTAGCCCCAGGTGGATATACCGTAACTTGTACAGATACCAATGGATGTTTTGTAGAAGAAACAGTTTTTGTAGGGGGAATCAATTGTAATCTTATCGTTGATGTAATCGACATCACAAACGTAGATTGTAATACTGGAACCAATGGAGCACTCACCGTAAATCATTCTGGAGGAACAGCTCCTCATACTTATATTTGGAGTAATGGTGGAAATACGCAGACCATAACGGGGCTTACTGCTGGTTCCTACTCAGTGACGGTTGTTGATGTTCAAAATTGTGTGGACTCAATGAGAGCGGTTATAACGGAACCAATGGCTATCATACCAAACCTGACCTCAGTGAATGTTTCTGGTTTGGGTATTAATGATGGTTCAGCCACTTTAGCACCGACAGGCGGAACACCAACCTATACCTACTTGTGGTCAACAGGTGCAACTACTTCTGCTGTGAATGGATTAGCTCCTGGAACCTATACCGCTACAATTACGGATGCAAATCAATGTGAAGAAATCGTAACGGTCAATATAAGTTCATTCAATTGTAATTTTGATGCTGGAGTAGCTACACCGATGGATGCAACCTGTTTTGGCGAACCAACGGGTAGTGTTTCTACCGCAGTTGTAGGTGGAACGCCTCCATACAATTACACCTGGTCCAATGGTGAAACAACTTCTAATATTACAAATGTTTTAGCAGGTAATTATTCAGTGACGGTCATTGATGCAACAAATTGTCCAGACACTTTGAGGGCAACCGTAAATGAGCCATCAATAATCGTTTTAGTTAATTCTTCAACCAATGAAATGAGTAATGGTGCCAACGACGGAACAGCTTCGGTAATTCCTTCTGGTGGTACACCAACCTATACTTATTTATGGTCAAATGGAGAAACGACTTCAATGATTTCGGGTTTAGCGCCAGGTGATTATACTGTAACTTGTACCGATGCTAATGGCTGTGAACGTGAAAGTATGGTCATGACCATTGAACCTTACGTTTGTTCGTTTGCAGTTGCTTCGAGCAATACGACTGATGTTTTATGTAACGGCGATGCTACTGGTGGAGCCACGGTTGCAACAACTGGAGGAACTGGTCCTTTTACATATGCTTGGAGTGACGGCTCCTCTGCTGCTGCTTTGACTGGCGTGATGGCAGGTACTTACTCCGTTTCAATAACAGATGCATTTGATTGTGTAGTTGTTGAAATGGTTGAAATAATGGAACCATCAGCAATTAGTGCAACTTCTTCAATAACTGGTTTAACAACCAATAATGGAAATGAAGGAACCGCAACTGCCAACCCATCGGGAGGTACGCCGAACTATACTTTTGTATGGTCAAATGGAGATACCAATCAAACTGCAACTGGTCTTACAGAAGGAACTTATTCAGTGACCTGTACAGATGCAAATGGATGTACCGTCATTTTAAATGATATCGAAATACCTGCGTTTGATTGTATTTTAGAAATAGAAAATATCACACCAACCGATGTCCTATGTTTTGGAGATATGGATGGAACAGCATCAGCTCAAGTGATTAATGCAGTTGGAAATGTGAATTACACGTGGTCATCAGGAGCAACCGTAAATCCAGCTACTAATTTGGAAGCTGGAACGTACACATTGGTCGTTTCAGATGATACGAATTGTACAGATGAGTCAGATGTTGAAATAGCTGAACCATCAGCAATCACCTCTAATTTATCAACGAACAACCAATCGGCTGCAGGTGTAAATGATGGAAGTGCTTCAGTCAATCCAATGGGTGGAACACCTCCTTATAGTGTTACATGGTCCAATGGAGATACTGGAAATAATACTTCAGGATTAGCACCAGGGAATTATACTGTTTCAATTTTGGATGTTAATAATTGTGAGATAACAGAACCATTTACCATTCAAAATTTCAATTGTGATTTAGAAATCATAAACCTAACCTCAACACCTGTAACTTGCTTTGGTGACAATGATGGAACCGCAACGCCAATTGTAACAGGTGGAGATGGAAATTACACGTTCAGTTGGAGCAATGGCTCAGTTGATTCGATCGTGACCAATGGAACGGCAGGACTTCAGATTTTATCAGTTTCTGATAATTCAAATTGTACAGATGCAGATACTGTTACGATTGGAGGTCCGCCAGAACTATTTGTAAATTTAACTACAACTGATGAATCTGCCGCTGGCGCTATGGATGGAACGGCACTGGTCGCTCCAAGTGGAGGTGTGCCAGCTTATACCATTCTTTGGTCAACAGGTGATGCGACAAATTCGATTGTTGGCTTATCGCCAAACACCTACTCAGTAGAAGTAACGGATATGAATAATTGCTCCCTTACAGAGTCAGTTTCAATCTCTGCATTTAACTGTGATTTGGTTTTAAATAATATTATAAAATCAGATGTTACCTGTTTTGGTTTTGCAGATGGAACAGCTACGCCTTTCGTAAGTGGAGGTGATGGAAATTATACTTTTGATTGGGACAATGGGACTCAAGATTCGGTACTCACTGCGACCTCTGGTACTTACAATTTAGTGGTAACGGATGGTGCAAACTGTTCAGCAACAGGAATGATTACCATTGACCAACCAGCAGAATTGGTTTCCAATTTCAGTTTTACAAACGAAACTGCATCTGGCGCAATGGACGGAACAGCAACAGTTAATCCAATGGGTGGAACACCAAACTACACCGTTCTTTGGTCAACAGGAGAAACTTCAAATTCTGTAAATGGGCTTGCGCCAGGCAGCTACAATGTTGTCATTACGGATATGAATAATTGTGAAATTACAGAATCATTTACGGTACAAGGATTTGGCTGTAATTTAGTGGCAGAATCAATGAATACCACGGATGTAACTTGTTTCGGTTTATCAAATGGAACCGCAACTTCAGTCATTAGTGGAGAAGTAAATCCAGTCAATTACCAATGGTCAAATGGAGGTTCGACAGCTACTATTAATAATTTGATAGCAGGTTCCTACTTTTTAACCATAACTGATGCCAACAATTGTGTTGCACTTGATACTGCTATTATTTCGGAACCAGCAGAGCTTTCTATCATTCTAAATGGAACCAATGCATCTGTTGGTGGAACAAGTGATGGTGCAGTCACTTCAATGGTTGATGGAGGTGTGAGGCCTTATACCTACAGTTGGAGTAATGGCGAAACGACTGAAGATTTATCGGGTATTCCTGCTGGCATGTACACACTCGAGATAACAGATGCTAATAATTGTACAGCATCAGAATCCATACAAATTACAAACGATGGAAGTCCATGTGATTTGGAAATAAGCGTAATGCAAATTAGGTCGGTGAGATGTTTCGGCGAAAGTAATGGTAGTTTGATTCCAGTCACTTTAGGAGGAGTTGGGCCTATGACATTTCTATGGAGTAATGGAGCCACAGATTCCATTGCTGCGAATTTGCCCTCTGGCGAATTAAATGTTTTGATTACAGATCAAAATGGATGTACTGCAAGAGATACCGCTTTTGTTCCGCAACCTGATACAATGATTCTCACGATTACCTCAACAGATCAAACTGTTTTTGGTACAAATGATGGAACAGCATCTGCCTCAGCTATAGGTGGAAATCAACCTTACGAGTGGATTTGGAATAATGGAGAGACGACTGCTGCTATAACAGATTTAGCACCAGGAGTTTATTCTCTAATTGCGACGGATAGAAATGGTTGTGAAGCTACCGGCTCCGTTCGTATCCGTGATGCAAATGATCCGATTTGTGAAACCTTTGCGGGAACAATGGCAGCTGATACATTGAGAGCATGTGCTGGAGATACCCTTTTAGCAACTCAAATGGATCCTGCAATTTTAGATTCAGATGATATAGTGGAATATGTTTTACATGATAGTCCAAGTGATTTGCTCGGCAATATTTTAAGTAGAAATGATATTCCAGAATTTAGTTTCCTAGCAGGAATGGCTACAGATAGACCTTATTATATTTCTGCTATCGCAGGA
This sequence comes from uncultured Saprospiraceae bacterium, assembly GCA_937930815.1. Lineage (GTDB taxonomy): Bacteria > Bacteroidota > Bacteroidia > Chitinophagales > Saprospiraceae > JAGQWW01. Next base: position 10,660 of record CALHBQ010000450.1, read on the forward strand.
AATGATGATGGATTTGGTTCCGTGGATTTGCAGGACACTTGTTTATCCATTGCGATTGGCCAAGTAGCTATTTTTGTCAATAGTCCTTCTGGGGTTTATACCATGCAAGGGCCCAATATGGCATGTGGGAATGTTCCTTTTTTCTTAGAAGCTGGAGATTTGGTAGGTGCTAATTCGGGTGTGCAATACAGATGGGTACTTCCAACTGGCGATGTAGTCTTCACAGAAGAACCAACGGTTTCTATTATTCCATCTTCTAATTTGTTTACAGGAGATTATTATGTTTCCAGAGATTCAGCTGGATGTGCCTCGCCAATATCTGCCCCGATTTTCATCGAAATTGTGAGTCTTGCACCAGATGTCATAAATGCAGGTCGAGACACTATTTTATGTCAAGGAAACACATATAGGATAGAAGCGACTTCTACACTGAATGAACCAGGAAGTTGGTCTCCAGTTGGTTCCGCCGCAATTGTTTCGCCAAATCAATTATCAACAGAAGTAACGGGATTACAACCTGGTGCTAATGATTTTGTTTGGAAAGTAGCTTTGGATGAATGCCCTACAGCGAGTGTAGATACGGTTCGTGTTATTGTTGAAACGCCACCTGAGGCGGCAAATGATTTTTATGTTTTAGATAATGCAACGGACGTGATACCACTTGAGGTATTGTCCAATGACAATTTATCTGGATTAGTCGATACCGTTGTTTCAATTATCTCACCTCCTCAAATCGGTAACTTGGAGTATGACCCAGTTAAAAAACAATTTTCATATTGGCTCGATGAGGCACAGCGCGGTTATGCGGAGTTCACTTATGAAGTTTGTAATCCAACAGCTGAATGTGGAATTGAGTGCGACCGAGCAACGGTAACAATTTACTCTTTTGCATATCCTGTTTTACCCGATGGTATTACTCCAAATGGTGATGGCGATAATGATTTCTTACAAATACAAGGACTCAAAGGATTTGACTTTGTTAAAGTCACCGTGGTCAATCGATGGGGTAGTGTTGTCTACCAAACCGATAATTATGATAATGATAATCCTTGGGATGGTACTTACAATAATGATGGAAATCCATTGCCTGGAGGAACCTATTACTATTTCGTTGAAGGAATGGAACAAAATGGATCAGAGGAGCCAGAAAGAGTTGGTAGAATTATTAATGGACCTCTTCATATCATCAATCGATAAATCTTTTCTACGGTTTCATTTTTTTTGAATAGTCTTTATTCTGAAATGGGTTGTAGAGCAATCGATGATTATTTTTTCGCTTATTGAGGCAAAAAATTTAAGAATAGCCTTAGCTCTTGTTCAATTTTTTAACGAAAAGAAGCGGAAAAATAAGTTTTCGAATTGCATACAAATTATTTTAGAATAAAGACTAATAAGGAAACCGTAGAATTTTTTAAAATAAAAAACGAAAATATATCAAAATGAAAACCTTGCCCTTTTATTTAATTATTTCCCTCGTAATAGCCAACGCTTTACCCGCATTGGCATGTGATCCTGTAGCCGTACCAGATGACCTTGAGCTGCAATTAACTTCAGACGCAATAGTTGTCAATGTCTTACTCAATGATGAGTTTGATAATATTGATAGCGTAACAGTGAATTTATTGAGTCAACCGGAATTTGGTACCGCTACTGTTGATTCCAAAACCAATCAAATCATTTATCAATCAGCAGGTAATCAAGGTGGACAAATAACCTTTGAATATGAAGTATGTGAATCTTCTGTTCAATGTGGCAATTCTTGTTCGAAAACAGAAGTAAAAGTGGAAGTGCTCAATATGCCAGTTGTGCCAGATGGTCTGACCCTAAATGGAGATGGATTCAACGAAGGACTTAAGCTAACGAATATCAAAAAATACAATGAACTGGATCTGACGATTGTCAATCGATGGGGCCATATTATTTATCGAAATGAAGATTATAAGAACTCGGATCCTTGGCGAGGAACCTATGGGACTAGTGATGAACAGGTACAACCTGGCGTCTATTATTATATCCTAATTCCTTCTTTGGATGGAAAAAAGTTTGAAGTACAAACTTCTGCACTTTACATTTTTAATTAAAAAAAATCAAAATCACGTTTTTTACAAACGAAAAAAATATAAAATCATGAGAACGTTAATCCTTACCCTAATTTTTGCCGGAATGTTTACCGGAGATTTATTGGCACAACAATTACCAAATTTCAGTGTCTATCGTGATCACTGGAATATTATCAATCCAGCAGCACTTTCCAATAATTATTTAATCAACAATCTCAACAAATCAATTGGCGTAAGTCATCGTAGTCAGTGGGTTGGCGTTAATGATGCACCAACCACTTCTTTAGTCAATTTTGAATGGGTTTCAGACAAAAGAAATTCCATATTTGGAGGTCACATCGTCAATGATCAAACTGGAAAAATTGGTCAAACTGGTATTTATGGCCAGTATGCCTATCGTTTGAATTTGGGTAAACGAACGGACCAAACACTTTCAATTGGGCTTACGGCGGGGGTAGTGCAATACAGCGCTCAGCTTAGCCAAATTCAATTTTTTGATATTGAAGAACAGCCGCTTACTGATGATAACTTCATTTATCCTGATTTTGGAATGGGAATTTTTTATCATTATTCGGATAAGTATTATGCAGGGTTTTCGATGCCTCAAACGTTTTCATTAGAAACAAGATTTGAGACAAGAGATAAATCCTTTGCTTTTGATAGAACTCAACATCTTTATTTTGTGGCAGGTGGATATTACCAAGTTACTTGGTTTGGAAACGAAACCAGTTTTGTGGAGCCATCCGTCTGGATCAAGTATGTGCCGAATGCGCCACTTACTATTGATTTGAACGCACGTTATCAAATTAGTGAATTGATATGGGCGGGGTTAGGACTTGCGAGTGGTTTTGGAGATGAAACAAGTTCAAGGCTTAATCTTGAAGCGGGTGTAATCTTGGGTGAACAAATCAACCTAACAAAAGGTCAACTGAAATTAGGCATGGCTTTTGACCTTCCATTTACAGGCGGATTGAATAACTATTTACCGTTTGCCTTTGAAGCTAATGCAGTATATTCATTTTAATTAAAATACTTCATTTATTAAAAATACGGGTACCTCCATTTATATAGGGGTATCCGTATTTTTATTTTAAATATAGTTTAAAGTGTTTATTTTTAGGTTAATACAAAATAATAAAAAACTAATATGTTAAATGTTTATAAATTGTATAACCTTTTAAAATCTTATGCGTCTAAAGTATAACTGACGAGAAAACAAGAAAATCCTTATTTACTATTTTTAAATTACCTTCCCTTTTTTGGTAAGACGAAATCCAACTTTCTTACTCATTTTTATTAAAAGAAGATTTCTCGAATGTGACTGTTTGTATAATGGTTACAGGGTAATAATTAATTTTGGATTTACACATTCTTAAAATTCCATGAGCAATGAAAAATTTATTAATTTTTCTGTTTTTAATCCTAACAACAAGTGTTTTTGCACAAATCAAAGAGCAATATGTTGCTCAAAGCAATAAGAACACGACAATCGTAATCAAAGAAGCAAGAGCAAGTGATGAAGAAATTCTTGCTCAAAACTTTAATCTTGATGACTACCGTGTTGGGGACGTTATTGAAATTTCGACGGCAGTAAGAGAACCTGTCAAGAAAACTGCAAAGGTCTCTAGTGCTTCTTCTGCAAGTAGAACACGCGTGAAACGCAAAAAGAAAAAGTCTTTTTCTCTTTTCAAAAAATCCTATAAAGGAACGAAAAGAAAGAGAAAATCGAATTATCTAAAATGTTATAGTTTCTAAGCCAAACAAAATAACAACGAATGGGCATCAATTAATTTTGGTGCCCATTTTTTTGCGTAATACTAAATGACGGAAATGAAAGAAGAACAAGTCGCTCTCTGAACTTTCAACTTAACTCCTATATTCCAAATTTTAGAAAAGAAAGAATCTTCTCTTCTATCCAATAAAATTCTTTGGTAAAATTGGCAAAACCCAAATGCCCTCCATACCGTGGAGCGGCAAAATGGATGTATTTATGTTTTTTTAATAATTCGAAAGGATAACATTCTTTTGGTAAAAATGGGTCGTCCAGTGCATTGATCAACAATGTTTCTTTTTTTACAAAAGGCAAAAATTGAATACTTTGTGACTTTGAGTAATAGTCCCAAGCATCTTTGAATCCATGATAGGGCGCCGTGAATCTATCGTCAAAATCTCTAAGTGTTTTGACTTTATCAATGTTCTTAATTGAAATCTCCGGAGTGATTTTATTTTTTCGAAGCAGTTTTTTGACCAAACTATCTCTAAAACTTTTGTTGTAATGCCAATTGGAAGGGCGACTAATTTGAATCGAAGCTTTGCCCAATTCAATAGGCGCAGAGACCGCAACTACCTTATTTATTTTCTTAGAAACGGCTTTGGGCGCTTCTCCCAAATATTTGAGCGCAAGGTTTCCGCCCAAACTGTAGCCGACCAAATCAATATGATCATAACTCTTTTCCAAATGTTTGATCACTGTAACCAGGTCGTAGGTCGCTCCACCATGATAAAGCATCGGTTGACGATTGACTTCGCCGCCACAACTTCTATAATTCATCGCTAAGACATCCCAACCATTTTTGGAAAGAAGTCGTGACATCGCAACAATATATTGCGAACCAGAACTTCCTTCCAATCCATGACAAAGCATGGCGACTTTTTGATTCCCCTTTTTAATAAAATCCAGGTCTAAAAAATCATCATCGGGCGTATCAATTCTTACGCGTTCGTATTTGGGTTTGCACTGCCTTCTAAAGAAAGCGGGATACATTGTATTGAAATGCGCTCTTTTAAAAAGGGCACCTGGCTTGTAGTCGTCAAAATTTATTAATGGCATTTATGCTTTTATTCTATGGTCACTTTTCCATTGCCTGTTGGCATACCCAACAAACGTTCCGCTGCATTTGACACCTCAATTTTGACTGGGTCACTCGAAATTCGAACTGGGCTTGAAGTTCCAGCTGCTCCGATGGCAGTAAAACAGACTTTGTAAATCGGTGCATTATCAGGCATTGAAATGCCTTTAATCGCAGGATCGTACCATGAAACACCATAAGATCCTTTGTCGGCATAAGTCAACCCAAAACTTCCTTTGGACATGCTTTTGAGTTTAAAATCAGAAACATCTTCCAATTTTAAAACTTTAGGATCCCAATTGACACTGTGTTGAAGCGAAACGATTTTTTCGAAATCCTTTACTTTTACCTCAGTACAAACTTGCTCACCACTCTTGGCCGTCATTTCAGGTATAATCATCGACATGGTGGTCTTGATGGAAGGCGCGTAAGTTTTGGGGGCAGCATTTCCTTCTGAGGTTGGAGTAGAAGTTTTAGTTGCCCTTTCGCCACCACATGCGCAAAGGAAGAGAATTAGTAAAAGTGAGTTGATAAAATTGGAGACCTTCATTTATTTTTTTTGTGCAAAAATAGATCGTCAATTATAGTATCCCAATTTTGTGAATTAATAATTACTTTTCAACTTTAGTGTGACAAGTAATTTAGGGTCGATAAAGCTTTTGAATAAATGATAGATAAAATTTTAGGTGTATTAATTTTTTGTTTGGGTATATTCTTTTTTAGGCACTTGTTCAAGAATCCTGACAAAAGTAGATTCAGATACTACTCATTACAAAGAGATATTTTTACAGGCATTTTAATTTTGCTATTGGGAGTACTGATATTTTTTGAATTAATTGAGTTTTAATAGATTTAGAATCTAAAATTTTATTTTTAATAATAAAGAAGTCAGAGTTCTTTTCAATTTTGCATTTTAATAATTACTTTCCAACTTTGGGGCTCCAAAGGATTTAACATTTTCATTTGTTGAGAAATGAGATATCTTACGTCCTAATCTTTGGAACCAATTATTAAAAACTATTTAAGAAATAATAAAATAGATATACCATGCCAATTCGAATGGAAGAAGATCCGGAAAATGAACGTCGTAATGATAATTTTGACAATCAGCGGCGGAACCGAGATCAACAAGGTGGCGGTGGAGGAGGCCTCGGCCAACTTTTACCTTATGCTTTGATGTTTTTAATGAAAAAGCCTAAACTGCTTATACCTGCACTCCTGATTTGTGGTGGACTATATATGTTCGGCTTCTTTGATGGTTGCATCGGTAATGGCGGCGGCGGAGGTGGTTTTGCCGACAATAGCAATATCTCAAATACAGATGAATTTTCTTTTGCAAAAGGAGCTGCCTTGAGTGAAGAAAAATTTGATAAAGCTGAGGTTTTTGAAGCACTTTCAACTTCATATGGAGCGCCTGATATGCCATCTGCAGCAACGCTTTTGAGATATGCACCAAAGCGAGCGCACCAAGGTTCTCAAGGTTCATGTGTTGGTTGGGCGAGTAGTTATGCTGCACGTACTATTTTACACAGTCGAGCTACGGGCGAAGACCCAAATCGAGTGGCATTTAGTCCTTCGTTTTTGTACAATCAGATTGCACTTCGTGGTTGCCAAGGTGCTTATATGAATGACGCAATGGCTTTTCTAAAACAAAATGGGACACTTCCATTTAGTGAGTTTGGATATGATGAAAGTACTTGTAGTATTGAACCTGATCGCAGTGGGGTAAATAGAGCAAAACAGTTTAGAACAAAGGGATATAATCGTCTGACTTATGGGGCGAATAATTATAAAATTGACCTTGACGGAATGAAACAAAACCTGGCGCAAGGTGCTCCTGTCGTCATTGGAATGATGGTCGGTGGTACTTTCATGCAAAACATGAGAGGCCAAAAAGTATGGCGTCCGACTCGACGAGATCAATCTCAAAGTGGCTTTGGCGGACACGCAATGTGCGTCATCGGTTACGATGATAATTTGGAAGGTGGCGCTTTTCAAATAATGAATAGTTGGGGCCCAGATTGGGGAAAAAATGGCGTTGCTTGGGTTCGATACAATGACTTGCAAACTTTTACAAAAGAAGCATATGGACTTTACCCAATGGGTAATGCCGAAAACATGGATCCAAGTCGCTTGGCTGTGAAGTTTGGGTTGATTGACAATACGACTCAGAAATTGATTCCTTTAGCTCAAAAAGGAAATCAGTTGTATGCTACGACAAGCCCAATTAGAGCAGGACAAAAGTTTAAAGTGGCAGTGACCAATTCTATTGAGTGTTACGTATATGTTTTCGGTGAAGAAACAGATGGTAGTAGCTATGTTCTTTTCCCATATACACCAAAACACTCCGCTTATTGCGGAATTGTTGGAACCCGTTTGTTCCCACGTGATCACTCCATGGTAGCCGATGATTTGGGTAGTCGAGATAGAATTGCAGTAGTCGTTTCTAAAGTTGAATTGCCTTACGAAGAATTAAATCAAGCCTTAAATAAAAGTAACCAAGGTTCCTATCAAGCAAAATTGGCGCAAGTTTTAGGCAAAGAACAAATTCGAAATGCAAAATTTAATGCAACCGCTGATGGTGCTATTGAATTTGATTCTCGCGTTGCTGAAGGACAATATTATGTTGGAGCGGTGATTGAGTTGGATAAGTAGGAGAGAGGTGAGAGGTGAGAGGTGAGACAAAAAAATAACCTGCAATCAAAAATTGCAGGTTATTTTTTTGATGGGTAAGGGTGATTCATGAATCACCCTTACCCATCAAAATTACCTTACCCGTGTCGTAGCAAAGAGCCGTTTGATACTCCAGCGTTTACTCCCATTGACGACGACGACCAGCAGACCACCAGCAATCGCCAAATTTTTCATAAAAAGGATGGATTGAATTCTTTTAATGTCCTCTGGGTCATTCCACCAGGAGTGGACAACAAAAGTCAAAGGAATCCAATAAAGTAGTAGTAGCGTTGCTCCTAAACCTGAACGATAGCCAATCAGTACTAAAATTCCGCCAATTACAAGTAAGAAAATGGAAGCGTAAAGGAGTAATTTTGGATTCCACGTTAGCCCATATTCTTCCATTTTTACGAGCGTATCTTTAAAGTAGAAAATGGAATCATAAGCTTCGTACAGAAAAATAAAGCTAATAAAAACGCGACCTATCAGGTCAATAATATCTTTCATCGGGTGTTAAGTTGTGTTTATCAGTCTAACCAATAATAAATTAATACATGTTCAAAGTGTTCCATCTCTCGTCTTTCGTAATCCGTTTTTTGCTATTCATTGTTCGTTTTCCACTTCTCAATTTCGCGGTAAGCATAAGAATCATCTCGCCAACCTTGTAACTGCATTACGCCACGGCCTTTATAATTTAAAAACCAATTTTCAACAATCATCCTGATAGCATCATGCTTGATGATGAATTCTTGAAAACTATCAGGACTGATAACCTGTTTTTCTGGATCAGCAGGAATCGCCAATAATTTAGTATCAACTTCTCCTCCATCTAAAAGTAATAAAGCGGCGATAAGCTTAACTTCCAAAACTTTTCCAGTAGGCTCGGTTTCTCCAATTACTAAAATATCGAGTGCGTCACCGTCACCACCTTCCGATTTGTCCATCAAAGTGGAAGGAATAAAACCATAATTGCCAGGGTAAGGAAGAAAAGAAACCACTCGGATTTTACCATCTTTCATATCGTTTTTGAAAGAATTGGTCGCTGGGTCATATTCGATTTTGTGATTAGTGCCGGCTGGAATTTCAACGACCATGTTGACCGCAGTTTCGCTGGTCGCAGGTACTTCATAATAATTGGAGGGCACTTCAAACTCCTTCTTTTTACAACCAAAAAGAGAGGTCATTAGTATAGTTATTAAAATTAGTTGCTTTCTCAAGTGTAGTATATATTGATTATTTCACGACAAAGGTAGCTAAGGAACTATCTAATTCGATTTTTTTTATCACTAAAATTTATGTTTGTTTGAACTTTAAATGAAAGTGATCCTTATTCAAGGTGTCGCTATAAAGTTTTTAAAATTACGAAAATGGCAGATAAAACATACTTTAATCCAGAAGATTTAAAGAAATTTGGAAATATCACCGAGTTCCAAAAGGAAATGGGTGAGAAATTTTTCAGTTGGTATGGAGAAGTTTTTAAAGAAGGAGCACTCACTGAACGCGAAAAAGCATTAATCGCTTTGGCAGTGGCTCACGCAGTGGCTTGTCCATATTGTATTGATGCATACTCCTCAACTTGTTTGAAAAAAGGTGCGGACGAAGAACAAATGATGGAGGCCGTGCATGTCGCAGCAGCTATCAAAGGTGGCGCGACTTTGGTCAATGGCGTCCAAATGATGAACCACGTGAAGAAATTATCGATGTAGAATTAGGAGAGAGGAAAGAGGTGCTAGGAAAGAGGGAAACCTCTCACCTCGCTCCTCTCACCTCGCTCCTCAAAAAACAATAAATGGCTATTAAGCAAAAAGGTAAATCACTTTCTGTAACTGGAAATGAACTTTCAGATACTTTTTTTCAGTTAGAAGTTTTGAATGGTAAGAAAATGGTGGATGCGACTTTTCCTTCCTTTGCAGGAAAGTTGGGAGAGGAAGGGTACAAAACGCTTTCGCCAACGGACATGGAAATTTTTCAATTGAATATTGGAAAATTATGCAATCAAACTTGTGCGCATTGTCACGTGGATGCTGGACCCGATAAGAAGGTTGAGAACATGGACAAAGCAACTTTGGAGCGTTGTCTTGAAATAATTGCCGCTGTTCCAACCATAAAAATTGTGGACATTACAGGTGGTGCACCAGAAATGAATGCGCACTTCAGATGGTTCGTTGAGCAATGTACAGCGCTTGGAAAAACAGTGATGAATCGTTGTAACTTGACCATCATCGAAGCCAATAAAAAGTACGCTGATTTACCTGAGTTTTTTGCAAAGCATAAAGTTCATTTAGTTTCCTCACTTCCTTATTTTAGTAAAGGCCGAACAGATAGTCAGCGAGGGGATGGTGTTTTTGAAGATAGTATTTCAGCACTTCAAAAATTGAACGCGGTTGGTTATGGAAAAGAGGGGAGTGGTTTGATTATGGATTTGGTTTATAATCCGAGTGGTGCATTTTTGCCAGATACGCAAGCAGTTTTAGAACCTGAATTTAAACGCCAACTCAGTCGAAAATACGATATCGTTTTCAATAGTTTGTTCTGTATTACGAATATGCCCATCAGTCGATTTTTAGATTATCTGATTCAATCTGAAAACTATGAATCGTACATGCAAGAATTGGTGAATGCTTTTAATCCAGCGACCATCAAAGGTTTGATGTGTCTCAATACGATTTCAGTTTCATGGGATGGTTACGTTTACGATTGTGATTTTAATCAAATGTTAGATTTGAAAGTTGCACCAAAAGATTCGCAACATATTTCTACCTTTAACATCGAATCGTTGAAGAAAAGGAACATCATTCTCAATCAACATTGTTATGGTTGTACTGCAGGTGCAGGTTCGAGTTGTGGTGGGGAAATTGATTAGGGATTTGGTTGATTAGTTGATCAGTTAATTAGTTAGCTTCGTTCCTGTTTTAGGAAACATTGTTAATGTTTGATTTTGCTCACCGCTTGAATTATTTTGCTCAATCATTTTTCAATTTTCACATTTGATAAATTTTTTGTAAAAAGAACGAATGAAAAAACAAGGAATCGGGATAGTGATTTTGCTTTTGGTGATTTCCAATTTCAGTTGTTTAAATCTCAATTCCAAGATGATAGATATTGAATTTGCAGATGAAAAACCTGAATTCTACGGGTTTACCGGCGTTCATTTATACGAATCCAATTCGAAAATTATTAATGGTGAGAAAAAAATATTTTTAGATGAAAAGACAAATGCAGTTGATCTTTACAAATTGTATCAAGACATAATTATTTTTTTAAGCAATCAAGTTGAACCTTTTCCAGATGAAAAAAATGTTAAAACTTATCCAGTGTTTGGAAACCCCAAACACATGAAATTTATTAAGAAGTTAACTAATGGAAATCGTGAATATCAAATAGTGGGTTTTCTTGATGTAACGGATGTGGAAAAAGTGAATAGTTTCCTCAATTCAAATGGGCTTGACAAAAAGGAAAATGTACAAGAATATTTTGATACTCTTGATAATGAAGTTAAAGCGGAATTGGAAATTCTATTGGATGATAGAATTGTTTGGGAATTGCACGGATACCTTGAGTCGCTTGTAAAGTTTTTCAAAGAATGCGCAAATAATAAAAATGAAGTTGTAATCATCTCAAACGCCTAAACTAATTTCCTGATCAACTAACTCTCTAAATAACTAATTTGAATTTTTCCCTCACTATTCTCGGTTCCAACTCAGCGATTCCCGCTCATGGGAGATTTCCTTCTGCACAGGTGTTGAATATCCAAGAAGATTTGTACATGATTGATTGTGGTGAAGGAGCACAAATTAGGTTGTCAGATTTTAAAATTAAACGATCCAAAATCAATCAGATTTTTATCAGTCATTTGCATGGTGATCATGTTTTTGGATTGCCTGGATTGCTCAATTCATTTTCGTTGGCAGGGCGTAAAGCCCCTTTAGATATTTTCGCGCCAAGCGGATTGGAGGAAATGATAAATGTGATTTTTGAAACCACGCAAGCACACAAAACTTATGAAATAAATTTTCACGTCGTTGATACTGAAAAGAATAAATTGGTTTTTGAAAATAAAAAAATCAAAGTTTACTCCATTCCACTTCAACACCGGATTCCAACTACGGGTTATCTTTTTAAAGAAAAACCTTTTCCAAAAAATATCATTCCAGAAAAAATAGCGGAGAACGATATTCCTTTTTCAAAAATAAAAGAAATAAAAAACGGTGCTGACTTTACTGCGAATGAAGGAATTGTGATTCGCAATCACGAATTAGTTTTTGAAGGAAAGAAACCGCGCTCCTATGCCTACTGCTCCGATACAGTTTATTTAGAAAGCATTATTCCAATTATAAAAAATGTAAATCTGCTTTACCACGAAGCGACCTTTGGTAAAGAAATGGCTAAGATTTCTTTTGAAAGAGGCCACTCCACAACAATAGAAGCTGCTACTATTGCAAAAAAAGCTGAAGTTCGAAAATTACTTATCGGACATTTTTCAACGAGGTATCTTGATTTGAATATTTTGAAAGAAGAAGCATCCGAAATTTTCCCAAACTCACACCTTGCAATCGAAGGTCAAAAATTTGAAATAGATTTTATTTCATAATATTATTTTTACTTTTCATATCGGTTACATCATTTTAAAAATAATCGTACTTTTGCGGCTTCTTAATCGATACCTTTAATTGGGTGTCGGCATTTCCAGCAAAAAACAATTTTAATACTTAAAAGAGTTATGGCTTATTTATTTACTTCAGAGTCAGTATCAGAGGGACACCCAGACAAAGTTTCCGACCAAATTTCTGACGCGTTAGTTGATCACTTCATTGCTTTTGATCCAAGTTCAAAAGTTGCATGCGAAACATTGGTTACAACTGGCCAAGTAATTTGCGCGGGTGAGGTTAAATCCAAAACATATTTAGACGTCCAGCAAATCGCGCGTGATGTTATCGAACGTATCGGATACACCAAATCTGAATATATGTTCGAAGCAAAATCATGTGGTGTGATGTCATCGATTCACGAACAATCACCAGATATCAATCAAGGTGTTGAGCGTAAGAAAAAAGAAGACCAAGGTGCAGGTGACCAAGGTATGATGTTCGGTTACGCTACCAACGAAACAGATAACTACATGCCATTGGCATTGGATTTATCTCATAAGATTTTGAAGGTAATGGCTGACATTAGAAAAGCAGGTAAGACAATGACGTACTTGCGTCCTGATAGTAAGTCGCAAGTAACTATCGAGTATAGCGATGATCACAAACCAACTCGTATTGATACGATTGTGGTAAGTACACAGCACGATGATTTTGATGTTGACAAAAAAATGTTGGCTAAAATCAAGGAAGACGTTGTCAGCATCGTTATTCCTAAAGTGAAAAAAATGTGTAATAAAAAAGTGCAAGCACTTTTTAATAATAAAATCACTTTCCACGTAAATCCAACAGGTAAGTTCGTAATCGGTGGACCACACGGTGATACTGGTTTGACAGGTCGTAAAATCATCGTTGATACTTACGGTGGTAAAGGTGCCCACGGTGGTGGAGCATTTTCAGGAAAAGACCCAAGTAAAGTGGATAGATCAGCAGCTTATGCGACTCGCCACATTGCTAAGAATTTAGTTGCAGCAGGTGTTTGTGATGAAGTTTTGGTTCAGGTAAGTTATGCAATCGGTGTAGCGAAACCAACCAATATTTACATCAACACTTACGGTACTTCTAAAGTGAAATTGGACGATGGTAAAATCGCTAAATTAGTAAATAAAGTTTTTGACATGCGTCCATACGCTATCGAAACTCGATTGAAATTACGTAAACCAATTTACTCTGAGACAGCGGCTTATGGTCATATGGGACGTACACCAGAGAAGAAAACAGTTTCTTTCACAAACGGTTCAGGTAAAACCAAAACGATGAAAGTAGAAACTTTCACCTGGGAGAAATTGGATTATGTTTCTAAAGTGAAAAAAGCATTCAAAATCAAATAAGGAATTGATTTTCAATCTTTTATAAAATACAAAAGCCCTTTTCGAGCAATCGAAAAGGGCTTTTTTTATTATGCGGCTACTTTGAATTCATGGACTGCATTGCTGGGTTTAATCCACGAATAAATTCGTGGGCTGCCTACTGCAAACTGCCGATTGAACTACCGTCTTCCACCCCTACCGCCGCCGCGATACCCGCCACCATTCGCTTTTCTATTTTTGAAAAACTCCTGTTTCCGTCTTGCCTTTTCTTTATTAAACTCTTTCTTTTCAGCGGCAGTCATTGGTTTCTCTGTTTGCGGAAAAGGATTATCTTTTATGACTTCGATTTTTGTTTTAATTAATTTTTCGATGTCTCGTACAAACTGGTTTTCTTCTGGCTCACAAATAGAGATCGCGATACCTTCTTCTTTTGCTCGACCCGAACGACCGATTCTATGGACGTAAGTTTCTGGCAAATTTGGTACATCAAAATTGATGACATATTTCAATTTGTCGATGTCAATACCACGAGCAGCTATATCAGTTGCAACCAGTACACGGAGTCTGCCGTCCTTAAAGTTTTTTAAAGCTTTTTGGCGCTGACCTTGAGATTTATCTCCATGTATTGCCGCAGCTTCAACTCGCTTCTTAATAAGGTCCCTGACGATTCTATCGGCTCCATGTTTGGTTCTGGAGAAAAGTAAAACCTGGTCCAAATCTCGATTTTTCAAGATATGTATGAGGAGACTTTTCTTATCAGATTTATTGGTGTAGTATAAATATTGCTGAATGGTTTCCGCAGTTGAAGAAACTGCAGCTACTTCAATTTTTACTGGATTCTTTAAAATGTTAGCGGAAAGCTTTACAATATTATCAGGCATCGTTGCAGAGAAAAACAAGGATTGCCTTTTCTCCGGAAGGAGCTTCAATAATTTTCTAATATCATTGATAAAACCCATGTCGAGCATTCTATCCGCTTCATCCAAAACAAATAACTTCACCGTGTTGATGCTCAAAAGTCCTTGTGAAATCAAATCCAACAAACGACCAGGCGTTGCCGTCAAAACATGAACGCCTCTTCTGAGTTGTTCAACTTGTTTGCCTTGTTTCACTCCACCAAAAATAACGGTGTGTTTGAGGTTGGTGTATTTGCTGTAATCACGAATATTCTCATCAATCTGAATTGCTAACTCACGAGTTGGCGTGACGATGAGTGACCGCAAAGTCGGTTTGCTATTATTTTCCTTTTCTATTTGATGAATCAACTGAATGATAGGAATGGCGAAAGCCGCTGTTTTTCCAGTTCCAGTTTGGGCGGAACCCAAAACATCTCTACGCTTCAAAATCACTGGAATCGCTTCTGCTTGGATTTCTGTGGGTTCAGTATAATTTTTGTCTTTAAGTGCCTTTAAAATAGGGTTAATTAAATTCAAATCTTCAAAAGTCATTCACTCGTATTTTTCCCCTCTCGTTTGGGATATTATTTAAAGATACAAAGGTAGGCAATTTTTCAACTTATCGTCGAAACAGGAGAAGGCGACATTTGATAAAGGTGATATACGCCTTGAATTGGGGGCGGGCGGTATGCTTAAAACCACTTTTCAACCACTTTTATAGAAAAAGGATGCAAAACAAGCGCATTTTTAAAGTCCTCAACCTTCTGTGGTTTTTCAGTAATCAATCGGATAGATTTATCTACGAGAACAAATTCGATGCTCGGTTTTCTGAAAATTGAAATTCCTTTTTTGATAATAATTTGTTCCAGTTCTCCGAATTCTATTTTTTCAGTATCCTCTCGTTTGGCGTATTCGTCGAGGTTATTGAGTATTTTTTGGACGTTTTTGGTGGATTTATTTTCTGAAAAAGATTTGAATGCTTCCGAAACTTTGCCTCCAGCCATTTCGCTTGCCAGTCCCCCTATCATTCCGATTGGCCCTTTGACCATTCCAACCAAATCACCAATACCTGAGAAAACGGATTTCAAAAATTTACTATAATCATTGCCCGCATTCACCAAAAAAATATCATCGAATGTGAGGATGATTTGGTAATTGTCCATCACCTTTTGAGTTTTTTGGTGATAGAATCCGTCGATGGCTGTTATTTGTTTTTCCAAGTTCAATAAATTGATTTCGCGAATATGTTAATCAGGATGTAAAATAAGGACAAGTTTCGCAAACCTCCTATTTATAAAATAAAAACCCTTGATAAACCGAAGTTTATCAAGGGCGGGGACTAAATTAATAGCAGTACAATGTGGGAAATTTCTAAAAAAATGTAAGCACTTTAATGATTCGGTTTTTGAAATTTCAGTCGGATTTCTTTTTAGAAATTAGTTAATTCAAGTTGCGATCTATCTGAAAATGTGTTGGCTGAGCGGAGCGCTGTACTGAGCGAAGTCGAAGTGCCGAAGTCAACAAAAGTAGAAGATTTGGTCTCTGCTTTTGTAGCCTTCGACTTCGCTCAGGCTACGGCTATAGTAGATCGCAACTTAAATTAATTTAGCACAGTTTCCAATTCTGGAGCAACTGGGAAATCAATTTCTACATTCGTCAAATTGTGAAGGAAGTTTGTAACCGTAATTGCACCCGCTGCCGTTACCAAATCAACCAAATTCTCTTTGGTATAACCAGCGTTGAAGAAGTCTTCTTTTACTTCTGCGCTTACTTTTCCACTGGTTTCAGCAAGGGCTCTTGAGATTTTTGCCAAAGCATCCAATTTGGAATCGAAACTCGCACGGCCTTGTCTAAGCTCCAATGCTTGAGCATCTGTGAACCCATTCATTTTAGCAAGTGCGGTGTGAGCAGATTGGCAGTAGCGGCATTCGTTTACTTGACTGATTGCTAAGTCAATTACTTCTTTTTCTTTTTTAGAAAAGGAGGTTGCTGCGCCAGAAAAAGCAAGGAAACTTGAAAGTGCATTTTCAGAGTGCGCAAATGTTGCATAAAGATTAGGAACAAATCCTAAACCTTTTTGAAGGTTATCAAAGATTGCTTGATTGTTAGAAGATACTTCTTCTCTTGTTGGGACATTAATTTTTGACATTGTAATATGATTTTTGATTAATTAAATTATTTACGATGCAAAGATGTGGGCAGGTCAAGGGTTTTTAATTATCCCGACTTCCCGACGATTTATCAATTGTTCCCGACTTTTTAAAAAGATTGTTTTTTATGAAAAAAACTATTCGACTTTATGCTTTCCTGGCTGTTTTTGTTCTTGCTCCAAATGGTCTATAAACATTATCCCATTCAAATGATCAATCTCATGTTGAAAAATGGCTGCTGTAAATGCCTCAACCATTTCACATTGGTCTTTTCCTTTTTGGTTGAGGTAGGTTAGAAAGATGGCATATGCTCGATCTTTGGTCATCGCTCTGAAATCAGGAATCGACAAACAACCTTCTGGCACGTCCTGCTTCAAATCTGTATATTTCACAATTTTAGGATTGAAATAAACTTCAAATGGTTCTGCCTTTTTGTCGAGTCGTTGTACCCAAATGATGTCTTTTAAAACGCCTACTTGTGGCGCAGCGATTCCAACACCCATTGTCGCGCTATCTTGAACCGTTGCCAATAATCGATCGGTGAAATGTTTCAACGTCTTATCTTTTGCATTAAAAACGACTGGCTGACTTTTGGTTCTTAATACAATAGAATCGGCTGGATTGGTGATGAGCAATACCCGCATCGGGTCAGCTGCTTTGCCAGAGAGAATGAGTTGAGTTTCTTCTTTTGTAAAAGTGGATTGAGTAGGGACTTTTTTTGAGATTGAGCAAGAAGTTATGAAAACGAATAGACTTGAAAGGAAAAGAAGTTGACGCATTAGATTTATTTGAATTTGAATAAAGCGGTAAGTTTGTATAATTTTAAGTTTACCAAACGAAACAAACATATGAAATTCACAGTGACTTCACTCCTTATTTTTATGCTTTTTGTAGCTTGCAATACTCCAAAACCAACCACGACTACAGTAACAACTACCACTACTCAAGTAAAAGAGGAAAGGAAATTGGTTCCATGGGATGCCATTTTAGGAATTTGGAAAATGGAATCCTATCAAGTGTTCGCACCTGAGCCTAATCTGAATGAAAATAAAACAACAATTTGGGAGTTTAAAAACGATAGAGACGTAACCTTTAGAACCACAGAAGGAAAAAAATCTTCATTTAATAAAGGTCGATATTGGATGAATAAAAGTATTATTAATGTTGATGGAACACTTTATATGTTTTCCTTCGAATCACCTTATGATAGTCCAAATCCAAAACCATTGGGAGAAGAACTTTGGTTGGATAGTAATATTGATCCGAGTATTTCGAATGATGGGCCTAAGATTTATTTTACTAAGGTTAAATAAATGTAGCGTATCGCTCGCTTCAAATGAAACTGAGGTGAATTAACGGTATCGGGGCTAACGCCCTTCTTAGATTGGGCTTGTTAATTGTTATCTACTATCGGTGTCAGTCCTAACGGACTTTTCAGCTATGACGTTGAAGATGTCCAAAATTCTAAAGATCAAGTTCAAAATTTTTATTTTGAACAGGTCTATTAACCAACCATACCAAAAATATGAAAATCAATTTGATTGCAATCTTTTATTCTTTGGTTTTAATCTCTTGTTACACTCCTCATAGGACTGTAGTTTCTGAAACTACTACAGAAGTGAAAGAGCAAAAGAATTTGGTTCCAAGAACAGCTATTATAGGGAGATGGAAAATGGAATCACTTCAGGTATATTCTTCTATCCATGGTTCAGAATATGGTCGAGAAATAATTTGGGAGTTTATTAACAAAAGAGAAGTACTCACCACTAATATTTTAGAAGAAAATGCTCCAATGGACGCTGGTCGATATTGGATGAATCAAAAAATAATTAATGTCAATGGCCAACTTTATTTGTATTCCTTCGATGAACCTTTTGACATTTCTGATAAACCAAACTCTAAACGATTAGGTGATGAACTTTGGTTGGATAGTAAAATTGACCCAAGCATTTCTAATATTGGGTCTAAGATTCATTTTATTAGGATTCAATAAGAAGGAATTAAATTAACGGTGTCAGGGCTAACGCCTTTTTGAGACTGTACTGTTTGTCGTTTTCTACAAACGGTGTTAGCCCTAACGGGCTTTTTTTAATGGTATGAACGATAAAGCGGATTCAAATTTAAAGAATGGATTTCTTTAAATTTCATTTAAAATGTAAAACGGTTTCTACATACATAAGGGGCGTTAGCCCTGACTCCGTTTGTAGAAAAGAAAATACGAAACGTGAATTTGAAGGGCGTTAGCCCTGGCACCGTTAATTTTAGAATTCGTTTTTTATAACATTATCCTATCTTTGAAAAAAATCTATTGAGAAAACCATAAATTATGGCAAACACTTTCACACAACTCTACGTGCAAATCGTATTTGCACCAAAAGGAAGGGGAAGTCTTATTCCCAAAAAACATAAAGAGCAAGTCAACCGATACATCACCGGAGTCGTTCAAGAACGAAAACACAAATTAATTGCAATTGAATGTATGCCAGATCATGTCCATATTTTTATTGGTTTGCATCCTACTCAAAGTATTGCAGATTTGGTGAGTGATATCAAAACTGCTTCTTCAAAATTTATCAAAAAACAAGATTGGATGCCATTTGCTTTTGCATGGCAGGATGGCTATGGTGCATTTTCTTATTCGCGTTCACATATTGATGCGGTTGTGAAGTACATTTTAAATCAGGAAGAACATCATAAGAAAAGAACATTTCGAGAGGAGTACATTGATTTTTTGGACAAGTTTGAAGTGCCGTTTGATGAGCGATTTTTGTTTGAATTTTATGATTGAATTGGTCAGGGTATTAACGGTGCCGGGGCTAACGCCCCTAAAAGGAAGTGGGGAGCATCGTTTTCTACAAACGGTGTCAGCCCTAATGGGCTTTTCTAAAATGGCGTGAACGATAAGACCGTTTCCTAATTTGAAAATTATTATCTCTTTTAATCTACAATTAAAGGAAGTATAAAAGTCCACGCAGTTGAGGGGCGTTAGCCCCGATCCCGTTTGTAGAAAAGAAAATACGAAACGTGAACTTGAAGGGCGTTAGCCCTGGCACCGTTAAAATTAAATTATATGTAAGATGTCCTAACGATAAATACAAAGTAATTTTTCTTCTTTTATCGCTACCAAATGAATAGGCATCCTATGGCAAGTATTGTCATAATCAAAAGGCATAAAGATTAAACATTTTTCATCAATGACCTTTCCCTTTAATATACTGTCTGGATGAGTCCCAAAATCAAAATATTCGTATTGATTGAATGTTTGTAAAGGAAATTCAGCAATCAATTTATTTTCGATTGATTCGAACCTATATTTTCCATTCTTTCTTTTTACTCTAATCGTATCATAATTAGAAATTAAGGACTTTACTGAGTCGGAATCAGGATAGATTCCAGTATACGCATTGGTTTGATAGCCAAAAATAGAAGTGCAAAATTTAACCCCAGTATCATTTCCAATCGTCATTAACCCATAATACATAGGGCGCATACATCCTTGAAAAGGTACAGGAACTCTTGTTTCTCTATCAATTCTATAGTCAGCAGGGAAAGTTTTATTGTTAAAAATTAAAGCATTCCCATTTAGATAATTATTACATCCTTTAATGAAACATTTGGTCGGGATAAACAACCAAGGAGTACAAAGCATGAAAATGAATAAATAGATTTTATTTCTGCGTAGGTAAATAAAAACGTTTATCCATATTATAATCCCAATAACAAAAAGATGAGAACTGCCACTAAAGAATAAACTTGATAAAATTCCAAAAACTAAAATGGCAATTTCTTTCAGCCTAATTCTTTTGACATTTATCATCTTTTATTTTTTTATTAAGATGAATTCTACCTGCTTTTTGGTGTCTAATTGCAAAATCACCTCAACCCAAACTGCCCAAAATGATGATGCACATGCTTATTCACCAACAAATCCCAATGGAACTTATCTAAGTTTCCGAAAACAGTATTAGGCGTTTTGATGCCTTGATTTTCTTTGAAGAAAGTAGTGAACTCATCGTAAGATTTCAGCAATTCAGCTTTGGCTTCCTCTAAATTTTTGAAACGCAAATCCTCTACTTTTCCTTTTCTTAAAGCAGGGTGCTCGACGCCTCTTGGCATTTCTCGGTAGTTCCAAAGGGAGTCCTCGTATTTTTCCAATCTATCTTCTGGCGTAAGGATTTCAGTTTTGATTTTTCCAGTTGACACTTGGAAGAAATACTCAAAATGTTCGACCATATGTTGTGCCGTCATGATGCCCCATTCTGGTTTGGTTTCTTCAGTTAGACCAGCCAATTTTTCTTCGAGGTATGCTCTATCCACTTGAGCAAAAGGAGATTTCTTTTTCACTAAAGTGAGAATAGTTGCCATCGCTACCAACTCGCCATCTTGGTCAAAAATCTCTTCATACCACTTGATGACACCTGATGGAAATTCCTTTCCACGGCTATCGCGTTCTACTTTTTCTTTACAAGTCAATCGCACTTGAATCGTATCATTATGATAAATCGGACGAATAAAACGACACTCATCCAATCCATAATTTGCCCCAACTGGCCCTTTGCCCGGATGAACAAAAAGTCCCGCCGCTGCGGCCAAAAGGAAGTAACCATGCGCCGCTCGTTTTTCAAAAATTGTCCCGTCCAATGAGGTGATATCTGTATGCGCATAAAACACATCCCATGTCAGATTCGCAAAATTCTGAATATCCGAATCGGTAATCGTTCGCTTGTGCGTCAAAATTGACATGCCCGGTTCAACGTCCTCAAAATGATATTTGAACGGGTGCATCGGCGCTTCGATGACTTTTGCATTGGGCTGATAAATGCCCGTTATCGCAGAAATTGTGGTTGGCGTTCCCTGCACAGCGCATCGTTGCAAATAATGCTTAATGCCTCGCATTCCGCCCATTTCTTCGCCACCACCTGCGCGACCTGGGCCACCATGTGTGAGGTAGGGGAGCGGCGAACCGTGACCGGTACTTTGCTTTGCCATTTCGCGATTCATGACCAAAATTCGACCATGATGGGTGGCTGCTTCTCGCACAAAATCACGTGCAATATTATCATCAAAAGTTGCTATCGAACAAACCAACGAACCTTTACCCATTTGAGCAAGTTCAGTGGCTTCATCCAAATTTTTATAAGGCATAATTGTACTCACTGGGCCGAATGCCTCGATTTCATGTACGCCTAAATTTTTATATGGATTTTTTTCTAACAATAAAATAGGACTCAAAAATGCTCCTTTTTCGGCATCTGCTCCGATCAAATCGACTTGATCCAAACTACCATAAACGATGCTTGCGGTTTTGGCCAATTCCTTCACGCGGTCTCGAACTTCTGTGACTTGCGTTTTACTTGCCAATGCGCCCATGCGTACGCCTTCTGCCTCAGGATCGCCGATTTTGATTCTCGATAACTCTTTGCCTAAAGCGATTTGTACATCTTCCACCAATTTCTCTGGCACAATGATTCGGCGAATAGCGGTACATTTTTGACCACACTTGGCCGTCATTTCTTTTCTAACTTCTTTTATAAAAAGTTTAAATTCAGGAGTGCCCGGTACGGCATCTTCTCCCAAAACAGAACAGTTCAAACTATCCGCTTCCATATTGAAAGGCACCGATTCTTGGATGACTCTCGGATGTGCTTTGAGCATTCGACCTGTTGAAGCAGAACCCGTAAAGGTCACCACGTCTTGCGACTCAACGGTATCCAAAATCGTATGTGCTGACCCGCAAATCAATTGCAAAGCACCTTCTGGCAAAATACCTGATGCAATGATTTCGCGCACTACCGCTTCTGTCAAATAAGAAGTAGCTGTCGCTGGTTTTACGACTGCTGGAACACCTGCCATCCAATTGACCGCACACTTTTCCAACATTCCCCAAATCGGGAAATTATAGGCATTGATATGAATCGCAACACCTCGTTTTGGCACCATGATATGATGTGCCATAAAGTTGCCACCTTTCGACAAATCAATCGCATCTCCATCTACATGGAAAGGTTGATTTGGGAAGTTCCGACGCAAAGATGCATTGGCAAATAGGTTTCCAAAACCACCTTCGATATCTATCCAACTATCAGCACGTGTCGCGCCCGTTTGGTAACTTATTTTATAAAATTCTTCTTTTCGTTTTGTGAGATGTAGCGCGAGTTTTTTGAGCATATTCCCTCTTTGCTGGAAAGTCATTTTTCGCAAAGGTGCACTTCCAATTTTACGACCATATTTCAAAATTTCTTCGAAATCGAGTCCTTTGGTGGTTGCCATTGCCACGATGTCTCCAGTAACGGAGTTGTATAATGGTTTGCCGTCTCCGTCTCCTTCAATCCATTTTCCGAGAATGTAGTTGCCTAATTTTTGCATGGTGTATTTTTTTGTCCACGAATGAATTCGTGGGTTGCTGATTTTATTTATCTAAATGAAGATCAAGCTCGAAGGATGTCCCCCTTTGGAGGGGGTGTCCGCCGCGGCGGACGGGGGAGGAATTCTCGAATATTTGGAAAAATTCCTCCCTCTGTCTACCGACATCTCCCTCCAAAGGGAGACAAGTTACTCGGATATCTTCGATATTATTTGGTCTACAGGTTTAATGATATTTACTCTGGAATAATCTCTTTTACTCTTCCAACTTCCCCAGTTTTCAATCTTACTTTGATTCCATGAGGATGATTGGAGGCACTTGTCAGGATTTTTGATACGAATCCTTCTGTCAATTCTCCTGAACGTTGGTGATGCTTTTGGACAATGTTGACCAAGTCACCGATATTTATATTTGAGCGTTTTGTTCCTTCCATTTTTATTTAGAATGATCGAAAAATTATATTTTTAATGAATGAATGTTCAAATCCGGCATCGATAAATAAAAGTGGAAACTGTCCCCCTTTGGAGGGGGAACAAGGGGGAGGAATTAGCGAAATCTCAAATGATCCACCCCCGCCCTGCGGGCACCCCCTCCAAAGGGGGACAGTTTCTACTCAATATTTTATCAATAAGTTTAACCATTTTCTTCCTTTCTCTACACGCGTTCTATAATCGCCGCATACCCTTGCCCCACACCAACACACATTGTAATTAAGGCATATTTTTTACCAGTCAATTGCAACTCCAAAGCTGCGGAATAAGTGATACGCGTACCCGTAACACCGAGCGGATGACCGATCGCAATTGAACCTCCATTTGGATTTACGCGTGGATCATCATCTGCCAATCCCCACTCACGAGTGCAGGCCAATGCTTGCGATGCGAATGCTTCGTTCAATTCAATCACATCCATATCAGCCATCGTTAAACCAGCTTTTTTGAGGGCTTTATTGGAAGCAGAAACTGGGCCGATGCCCATGATTCTTGGCTCCACACCAACGACTGCCGAACTTACGATTTTTGCCATTGGTTTCAAACCATATTTTTTAACGGCTTCGTCTGAGGCGATGATGGTTGCTGCTGCTCCGTCATTCAAACCAGAGGCATTTCCGGCTGTCACCGAACCACCTTCTTTTTTGAAAGCAGCTCTCAATTTTCCTAAAATCTCCGTGGAGGTTTTTGGTTTTATAAATTCATCATTTTTAAAAATGATTGGATCTTTTCTTCTTTGTGGTATTTCTACCGAAATAATTTCCTTTGCTAAACGGCCACTTTTTTGAGCGGCTGTTGCTTTCATCTGAGACCAATAAGCAAATTGGTCTTGGTCTTCGCGACTGATATTGTATTTCTCAACGAGGTTTTCTGCGGTTACGCCCATCCCGTCAGTTCCGTACATTTCTTTCATTTTTTTGTTGACAAAACGCCAACCGAAACTACTGTCATGCATCGCTGCATCACGACCAAATGCTTTAGAAACTTTAGAAATTACCCAGGGCCCACGCGTCATATGCTCGACGCCTCCTGAGATGAAAACATCACCGTCACCTGCCTTAATCGCGCGATTAGCATGAATGATTGACGAGAGACCAGAGGAACAAAGTCGATTCACAGTTTCACCCGGAACTGACCATGGAAGACCTGCCAGCAACGAGCACATACGCGCAACATTTCGATTGTCTTCTCCTGCCTGATTCGCACATCCCATGATGACATCATCATATGCTTCTTTTGGAATGGTTGGATTCCTTTTTACAATTTCTCGTATCACATGCGCTCCTAAATCATCTGTTCTGATGGTTGAAAGTGCGCCTGTGAAATTTCCGATTGGGGTTCTGATTCCGTCTATGATGTATGCGTTCATATTCTAATGAGTGAATGATTGAATTTTGGAATGAGTGAATATAAAGGAATGATTAAATGAATAATTTTTGAAATGATTAAATGTTTTGTTAACCCAAAACTTCTGCTGATTTCCGATAAACCGTTCCGCGAAAGCGGTAATAAATTTCGCCTTGTTCGTTCATTACATTTACATCGAAGTCGGCAGTTTTATAAGTTACGTTTAGTGCTTTTGCTTCCGCGAAAAGGACATCTCCTTCTTTTGCCGATTTGGAAAAAGTCATGGCTCCATTGATAGAAACTGCAATGCGACCATAAGAGTTTGATGCAAATGCGAATGCACTATCTGCGAAAGTATAAGCAATTCCGCCATGCAAAATGGAATAGCCATTTAGCATTTCCCGCTTGACGGTCATTTTTATTTTACAATGTCCTTCTTCCAAAATGATGGGTTCGATTCCCAGCCACTGGCTGCAATAATCCTTTTCCATCATTTTATTGAAAACTTGCTCGGCAAGGTTCATTATCTCAGGCATTTAAAATAATCGAATGGCTCCAAGCAATCTGCACATTGGAACATGGCTTTGCAGGCGGTTGACCCAAATTGACTGACTAATTTGGTGTTGGTCGAGCCGCAATTGGTACATTTTACAATTCGCTCTCCGTCAATCAATGCGCGTTTGTCGGCGTTCTCTCCCAATGGGGCTGCGATTCCGTATTCTTCTAAATCTTTCCTCCCTTTTTCCGTAAGGAAATCGGTTGTCCATGCTGGCGAAAGTACCAATTTTACTTTGGTTGAAAAACCTGCTTCGTTCAATTTTGCTTTTATGTCATCGGCGATGGTATCCATTGCTGGACAGCCCGAGTAGGTTGGCGTTATTTTTACTAAAACCTCATTTCCGTTTTGTTCAACCTCACGTACTACGCCCATGTCCATGATGGAGAGGACTGGGATTTCGGGGTCGGTGACCTCGGCGAGTAATTGTTCTATTGATTTGGTGGTTGTACTCAAATTTTTATGGATTTTTGCTTGATGTAACCACGAATGAATTCGTGGATTGCTTACCACGAATGAATTCGTGGGTTGC
>CALHBQ010000451.1 GCA_937930815.1 uncultured Saprospiraceae bacterium
GCTGCTGGAAACGCTTCTATCGCCAATGGCATCTTAGGTAGCAATGAAAGATATGGTGATAAAGAATGGCTCGGTTTCTCAGGCAAAGATTTCGAAGCTGTTATTGATATGGGGGACTCCACTTCAATTTCTGAAGTCAAATTGCGGTTTTTTAAAGGCGAAGGTCAGTGGATTTATCTACCCAAAAAGATAAGTGTTTTTACTTCCGAAAATGGCAAAAAGTATTCGCTCGCCGCTGCGACTGCAAATATTTACGCAGATGATAAAATTGCAACGCCTTCTCTCAAATTCAATTCAGATGCACGTTATCTTAAAATTGTAGCTGAGCGTTTTGGGATGATTCCTGATGGTGCGCAAGGGGCAGGGAATGAGGCTTGGTTGTTTGTGGATGAGATTGTGGTGGAGTGATTTTTCTTTAAGCGATTTTCTCAGAGCGACTTAGAGGAACGCGGATGACGCGGATACACGCGGATTTTCGCGGATTTTTTTGATGACTAAGTTTAATTTAAGCGTAGGACTTGGCTCTATAATTCTACTAATTTATAAGTTCCCCCTTTATTAATTAATTCGCCTTATCCGCGAAAATCCGCGTTCATCAGCGTCATCCGCGTTCCGCTAAGTCGCTCAAGCCTAAGTCGCTCTAACAACAGGCACTTCAACCCCATAAAACAACCCTAAAACTGGATAACAAACCACCAATTCAACTTCTTTACCAGGAAACAAAGAACTAACACCTGAGCTAACCAAAAACATCCAATCCTTCATATCATTGAGTTTTTTCTCGGCACCTTTAGCGAGACCTGCGTATGAAGAGTTGTGAATAACCACAACCCTATTTTCCAAAACTAAAAGGTGATCTATCGTCGTTTCAAAAACGCGATTATCATGTGTGGTTTTGAATGGATACTTGCGATAGCTTTTCGCGTCAGCGTAATGCTTTTTGATAAATTCGAGATAACTATCACTGTGGCGCATCAATTTTTCGGTGGGAAGATATTCCTCCAATTCAAAACGGTCGAGCAAACCCTCTGCCATTTCACGACGAATATCTAATGAGTAGGACTGATTATCAGCTGCCAAGATACTATTGACCATTTTCAAAACAACACCTCGATTGGCTTCCAAATCCACTTCCAACGGAGGCGAAAATGTATTGCGTTTTGAAACCTTTAATTTAGGAGCAACCTCAATTTTTTCGTTGGCTAATTGTATTTCATAACCTTTAGAAAAATTATGTCCGGACGGCGGTTTTATAAACTCAATTTTTTCTAAAGGAATTTCAGTTTCCTGAAAAGCGGCATCGAAATAGTCCATTTGATTAACGATGGTTAAAATCTCCTCATTCCACTCCCACGGACTATCGTTGGTGGTTGGGTCGAGGGTTGGCTGGTCATCCACGCCGTTCCAAACTCGGTTGAGCCAACTGGTCTTTTTGCCTTCTCTTGATGGAAAAACGAGGTAGTCTCTGGCACGTGTGATGCCCACGTACATGAGCCTTGCTTCTTCCTGTTTTGCGTGTGCCGTTTTTTGTTTTTGAACCTCACTTTCGAGCAATCGATCTTGAATTCCAGTCGCTTTGATTTGGTCGCCATAAGGATTAATCCAATAACGTAACCACCTGTTTCCCAATAAGTTATCTAAATCAACTTCCTCCGATTCAGGAACAATTTCGATGCCCCAAATCGAATCCCACAACCGATTTTCTAAACTATGACAAATCGTAACGGGATACTCCAAACCCTTACTTTTATGATAAGTCAAAACGTTGACGGCGTGTGGCCCTTCGCCACTCCCCTGTTCATCCAATCCTTTGCCTTCGAGGTCATACAACCACAACAAAAAGCCACCCAATGAAGCAGCGGTATGCAAGCGATTACACCCTTCTTCGTATTGTAACGAAAGTTTGCAAAGTCGATCCACATTGGCGAGTCGTTGCTCCGTTTTGCCCCATTGTACGATGGTTCTTCTGAGGTCGAGTTCGTCGAGTAAGAGGTTTAGAATTTCCGAACTGGACAATTCAATGACTTGTTTTCTCAGACGAGAAAGGTGTTCAATAATTGGAGTATCAGCCGCCCATTTATGTTTCAAACTTGGGTCGGCTTCAAAGTCTTCGAGGTAGTCAAGTCTATGCTCAATGATTTTTTCTGTGGACCAATTATCGGCCAATTTCAAAACCTCCGCCAATGAAAGCGTATCTCTTTTATTTAAAATGAATTTCAAACATGCCAAAACTAAAGTTGCTTCGGCGGTATGCAATAATGCCGCTCTCGAAATTGCCGCTTTCAAACCTGCTCGGTGCAATGCCTCTGCGACCGTCTGACATTCTCCATTTGAACGACAAAGAATAGCCACGTCTCCTGGACGCGCCATTCGCACTTCCGTTTCTCCTTTTGGAACAATTGGAATACCTGCATCCAATTGATTTTTGAGGGTCGTTGCGATGCAATTTTCCATCCACGGTTTGCCGGGCATTCTTTTGAGTTCAGGTGATTTTTTGAAATGCCAGTGATTCAACGCAAATGAATTTTGCATTTCTTTTGGCTCTTCGGCAGTTGTTCTTTTTGGAATGAGGCGAACTTGTTCTTCTTTTAAATTGTCGAATGATTTTACAAAAATGGCATTCGTCGCATTCACCACATCTTGCCTTGACCGCCAAGAAAATTCCTGAATGTTTTCTGGTTTGATACCGCCTGATGCAGCGACGATGGCTTCCATCAATTTCGGTTCAGCACCTCGGAAGCCATAAATACTTTGCTTCGGATCACCCACCCAAACCGATGCTTTGGCGAGTTTTGATAGTTTTAAAAATATCTCTAATTGCAACGGACTCGTGTCCTGAAACTCATCGACCATCAACAAATCCAACTCTTCGCTCAATACTTCATTGACCGATGGATTGTCCAATAATTTCTTCACCAACGCCTCCATGTCTGTGTAATCAATCAAGCCACGTTGATTTTTGTACCGTTGATATTCTTCGATTCCAGCGATGGTCAAATCAAACAATTGGTCAATTAATGATTTTATATCATTCTGAAAATCAATACATTCGTCATGAATTCTGGCAAATTCGAACATTGGTTCAAAATCATCTCTACTCTTTGCCCCTACTTTTAGTTTTGAAATTTTTGCCCATTGATGCCAAAACAATTCACCCCGAACTTTCAATTCATTTAAAGAAGACTTCATGTCCGTCACGGCGTTATTCGTCGTTTTGGTGGTATCTTCATTGGCCTCGAGTGCGGCGATGGTTTCTTCCAATTTGACTTTTAACTCTGCATGCCATGCTGCTGAGTCTCCTCCTGAAACTTTAGGCAAGAACTTTTTAAAACTCTCAAAAGACAGCTTTTTACTTTTTTCTAAAACCTCGATGGAGAAGTCATTTGCACGCGCGACTTCGGTGAGTTGTTTTACATCTTTTCGCCAATCATATTCCCCCTTTTTGTTCATGCCCAATCGGTTGGACAACTCCGTCATTTTTTGAATGACGTCCATTTTCAATACCTGAGAAAGTGATTGATTGAACATCGTCTGCTGGTCTTCATCTGCCAAAATCTGAACCTCTGGCGAAACGCCTGCTTCAAATGCAAATCGCTTCAACAGATTCACGCCCAATCCATGCACGGTTCCAATCATGGCATTTGCCAAATCATTGGCCTCGTCGGTCATACCAGATGATAGCAATTTTACGCGGACGCGTTCTTGCAATTCAGCCGCTGCTTTTTTGGTAAAGGTAGTGGCGATGATTCCGCTGGCACGTACTTTTGGTTGTCCGTCCGCTCCCTTATCAGAGAGCATGTCTACCATTTCTTGTGTTAGTCGGTAGGTTTTTCCACTTCCCGCTCCAGCGGATATTATTTTTATGTTTCTCATTATTTTAGGTTGAGTGCATGATTCCCACGAATGAATTCGTGGGTTGCTGGCAGTGTGCTCATGAATAAATTCATGGGTTGCAGTTCATCATGGTTTATTTAGGGCGCTAATTTAGATACATTCTTTTTCTTTCAAGAAAATATTGTACTTACTTTAGATCTTTAAAATCATTGTAATAAAATCGTCATAGTATTTAAGATGGAAAAACTGTTTGAAGAACTCTTTCTGTTTCAAAAAGAACAAAAACTAACCGTCCCTTCTGATTACATCTATGCCTTACTAAATTTCCCTCAACAGTTAAAACATCACGATGGAAAGTTATTCAACATAAAAAAGGATGTTTATGACCCAATTCAATTTGGAGGGTTTTATGATTTGAATTTAATCAAAGAATATAATATTGATTATAAAAAATCGTACTCTACCCGATGATTTTTGGAATTTTAATTAATCGGATTAACGCGCGTTCAAAAATCCTGAGAATCGGGTCAAAAATTTTATTTTTAAAATATTTTCTAAACAAATTCAGTCCTCTTCTAAAAACACTAAATTGTGGATAACCGTGATTTTTAGGTTTTACAGGGTCTGTTTTTGCATCTTCAATTCCTGCAGCCCAACATAAGGTATAAGCCATGCAAGCAATTGCGAAAAGCTTTCGATATTTTTTCAGACACCGGAGTCTCGAAAGTTCCATGTTAAACCCTCTTCCTTTTAGTGCTTGAAAAAACACTTCAATTGTCCATCTTTTCTTATAAACTGACCTTAGCTGCTTCGGTTCTAAAGTACCGATTAGATAAAGTAAATCTCCGTTTTTGTCTATCGAAATACTGCAATTTACGACTACACTATCGACTATCACATCTGTTAAATAAGTACTACCATGTTCTTTTAGAACGGCTTCAGCTCTTAATGTTTCACCACCTAACAGACTGATTTTGTGGCTTTTAGGTACCCGAACACAAAAGTCAATCTTATTCGTTTTTAGCCAACTCAACCAATTTTGACCAATAAATTCTCTGTCCATCATCACGAATTCAATCCGCTCTTTACCGACCACTTGGATTACCTCCTTGAATAATGCTATGCGGTCATTATAGTTACTATTCCCGCTTTTATTGTCCAACATCTCAAAATATAAGGGAACACCCATTTTTCCGATGCTTACAATGATACACAGAATATTGACTTGCGTTTTTCCAAAGTCCCACTCTGTACGATCGATGCTCAATTTCAATTTATCGTGGTGTACGAAACATAAAAAATAAGCCATTAAGCTACGATAGTCAAAATCTGTCTTCAGAAAAAAATCCTGAATCAATCGTTCTATCGATTCTAATTTTATTGGCTTTTCAATACAATGAGCTATTTCTCCAAATTGGACTGAGCGACTTTTTATCATCCCACCTATCATCAAATCCAGAAATTCTTGACGATTTTTATGTTTTACCACTCCTAATGACCGAATTAGTGCGTAATTTGCCGCCTGAGGGCTTTGTTCTCTCATGAAAAAGTTGTGTTTTGTTTTTGTCGTAATCAACAAAGTCACAACTTTTTCTCTTTCTTACCAAATTCTATCTAAAATCATCGGGTAGAGTAG
>CALHBQ010000452.1 GCA_937930815.1 uncultured Saprospiraceae bacterium
CTCCTTCTGTTGGATTTGGAAAGACGGAAATTTCATTATTAATGAAAAAATCATCTGTAGAAACCGGAACCTCTATTTGACAGAAAGTAGTATCATTACAAAGCATTCCACTATCGTCTATTTGAGTTGCATTCATGCAAACCGTATAAGAACCTGGTGTTTGATAAGTATGACTGTAAGTAACATTTGGAGCAAGCGGACCACTTGTATTTCCATCACCCCAATCATATGTTATCTCAGTACACTCATCGAAAATGGCATTGTTACCAATATTCACGCTTAAATTTGAGGGATCAGCGTAAGAAATGGTAAATCCTTCACCGACATCTTCACTAAACGACAACTCATCATCACAACAAACTGGAGGGATACCTTGAACGCAAATGAAATCAATTCCAACTTCCGTTTTGTAGGCTGGATCATCCAAATCATTTTCAACAAAAATGATTAGGGAATTGAACATATACTTAGTGAACATGGCATCTTGTTCTGGCACCCAATCATTTTGTGGCAACTCTGCAAGCATCAATTCTTCAATTGTCTCTGGTTGATTAGTTTCTGGATCGATGGTTTGAATAACCAATCTGGCACCTGGATAATCTGTTCCCTTTACGCCATTTATGGCAAATGAAATCGTATAATCCAAATCTGGATTATTATCAAAACTGAGCTGTTGCTGGATAACATCTTTCTCATTTTGATTTCCAGTCAACCAAACAGATCCACCTATTGCGTCGTAACCAATTTCAGGATCAAAGATTAAATCTGGAATACCTGATACTACCTCCCAATCATCTCTTCCATCAAAACTCGGATTGAGAATTGGTTCAGGAGCGGCACAAACCAAATCAACACCTGTTTGAGTGCCACAACTAGCTTTAAACTTCCTTGAAATTCTCACTCGGCAAGTCGTACCATCAGGTGCGGTTCTAATTACAGTCATAAAAATTCTATATGCCTGTCCATTCACCAAACTACTCATAAATGGCTGATTACCTGGAAGAGCCTCTATTATAGGAGACGTTCCAATGGTTCGTAAATCCCATATCACTTCATCACATTCTGTAAGATCTGGGTGGCTAAATGTATGCTTGCATGAGTTCCAATTGTTAGCAATCACAATCCCTCCATAAAAATTGGTTGAATCAAAAGGACAAACACAATCTGGCGTAGGACAAGACCTAATTGTAAATTCAATTTCACAAGTACATTTAGTTCCATTACAAATACCAGTTAATACCAATTTGTAAGTTCCTGTTTCAGAAAGATCTGATGCTGATATCGCTCCTTTGTATTGAGTAGGTGTACCAATGACAACTCCAGTCGAAATTGTAATCGTACCAGAAGGCGTAAACAATTCAGCCGTAACATCTGATGCCTGGCATCCATTACAATCGAAGGTTCCATTAAAATACATGTCCTCATTACAAGTTGCTTCAAAAGGAGCATCGTTACAATTGACATCCAATCCATCGCCTATTTGCGTAATCGTTACAGGTGACCAATCGCCGCATTCGCAGCTCATTGGGCAAATTACTTTCACATCAAAAGTACAGGTAACAGGTGCATTGACTCCATCATCTGCTGTATAGGTAACGACGGTGGTTCCGCATGGGAATAACCCAGAAGTATGCGAACCGGTATAATTCGCCGAACAATTGTCATTGCCTGTTGGAGCAGGAAAATTTACTTGTGCGCCAGTCGATTGAGTTCCATTAACCGAAATATTTGAAGGACAGACAACTGTTGGTGGTTCGTTATCAACGACATTGATAGTATATGAACAAGGGCCGTCGCCCAAATTGGTGGTACTAGCTATACAATTAATAGTAGTTGAACCTAAAGGATAAGGAGCCGTGAATGGTAGATTATCATCTCTCAAACAACCAAACACTAAATTTTGACTACACGGACTTACAGATACAATTGAACCTAATTGTGGTACCTCCGTTGCAAAACAACTGCCTACATCGGTGTTCCATGTGGCGTTAGAAGGACAAGAAACAACTGGTGCGCTATCATCAAAACTGACTATAACATTTTCACAATGCGTATCCCTACAGCTATCTCTGTCAGTAATAGTTAAACACACATTATAAGTGCCAGAACTTGTAAAGTTATGCGTAAAGACTTGCATATTTGAAACAGGCGAACCATTATCAATTGTCCAACTCCAACTATTAATAACTCCTGTTGAAGTACTTTGGTCTACAAACGTAACGGAGCCGCAACTTCCAATATTGGTTCCAAAATCTGCTACACATTCGCCCATGCTACAATCCGGAATCGTTAAATCATATCGAACATTGGAAGTACAACAATTCAGTTGAATTGTATCTCCTGGACCACCCAATTCATGAA
Organism: uncultured Saprospiraceae bacterium; assembly: GCA_937930815.1. GTDB lineage: Bacteria > Bacteroidota > Bacteroidia > Chitinophagales > Saprospiraceae > JAGQWW01. Next base: position 2,362 of record CALHBQ010000452.1, read on the forward strand.
TCGTTAAATCAAAGGATAGAAGGTCTCCAGTATTAAATGTTGAAGGTAGATTGACTGTCAACACTCCAGAAGTGGTATTATCAGGAATGGATGCAGGAATCAAAGTTGGGTCATAAAGGCCAGTTGGGATAAAGTCTTGTAACTCTACTAAATCAACATCAAAACCAGAGAAATTCACTACTTGGAATTGGTAGATATACCCGCCTGTAGTTGGATCGCAGATAATGGTATCATTAACGATACTGGCACATTCAGTGGTATCTGGTGGATCGCAAAAGAAGGATAAAGTATCTCTACAAAGGATCATTTCTCCATCCAGCCAACAGACTTCGACTTCTTGTGGCGTGGAAGTATATCCATTCAAACAAATGGTCGGCAAGGTGCTTGTGCCAATTGGTATTGATTCAGGGTTGCCCGGGAAAGTGGGTTCTATTTTTTCAAATAAAATATTGGTATTATTATTCAAAGGCGGAAGCGATGTATAATCCCAACCTGAAATAGGCCATTGGTTTTTCACTCTTGCAAAATTCACTCCGGGTGTTAGTACTTTTAACTGTACTCCTGAAAAGTAATTTGGTTGATAATTATTATTCAAATTAATGTCCCAACAACAGGTATCACAATTATTTGAGGTGACAGAAATATCGACCAACTCACATGGATCGCAGATTGGGAAATAGACCTTATAAATCGTTGTATCAGTACAGCAATTATCTTCATCCTTTGCAACGATTCGATAACAAAGCGAATCCCCTTGCATCGAAATCGGGAATTTGATATAAATCGGATTCGATGTTTGATTAGGAGGTAAATCAGGATCGACATCGACATTAATCAGATTAAACTGAGGTCCATTCGGTCCTGGAATCAGTTGAATTTCATCAACGGTAAAACCTGGATTTGTTGAATTATTTAAAATAGAGACACAATAGGTAATCGAATCGCCATCACAGAAAACGCTATCTTGAACAACCGATACACATTCAGGTTTTTGCCATTTTTCACAATCGAACTCTAATATTTCCATACAGGAGGAATCAATCTGATTGTTTGCATCAAAATAAACATAAGTTACTTTGATGGATTGAGTTGGATTATTATCCAAATCACTCAAACATATTTTAGCAAAGTCTTGGAAATTACCTTGATCAATAAAATCAATTGGATCGGGTCGAATGCTAAATTCATAACCTGAATAATTTGTTACATCCCAACCTTGCAAAGTTGAAATATTCCAAGTGATGCCATCCAAGTTTTCAAAATGAATATTGAAAAAACAGCTGTCGGTCATATTGGAAAGACTGAGGTTGAAACAGCAAGTGTCGCCTATAATTTCGGTATGAGTTATTCCAATGGATTCGCATTTTGAAATCGGATCACAAATAACCGTGACGCTACCATTTACTCCAACAAAAGTTCCTGGATTGACTGCTCTTGGCTCTGGTGAGTCATTAAAAACAAGTGGGGAAACGGTACCTGCTGCGCCAATTACATCAAAGCAAATCGTTGCCAATGCAGACCCATTTGCCAAGGTTGCTGGAAAGGATGAGGAATAGAAAAAGTCAAATCCTAAATCACCAGTTGCTGCTCCTGAATCATCAATGTTATTCATTGGCGGCAAGCCGTTGAAATTAGACGAGACATAAGTTAAAACAGTTGGGTCAAAATTCACAGAAAAACCAAAGGACTCAATCAAATTGAAATCCTGAACCGTTACATCGACACAAATTTGCTCTCCGCATTCCCCAGAAACATCTGGTAAAATAAAGGTAACTTCTGGTACTACCGTATCGCACTCCACAAAAATCTCCTGCTGACAGGTATTAAAATTACCACACTGATCTGTTGCTGTCCAAGTTCGTATTATCAAATCTGAGTTGTCTGGACAACTATTTATTGTATTGTCAGCAGAAGTAATTATTGGTAAAGGATCACAGTTATCTATTGCTGTAGCTGACCCAGTTACGCCAGTATTATTAGGATCACCACCAGGTGGAACAGTAAAAATTGGTGGACAAGTAATCGTTGGAGGGAGTCGATCTATTATTTGTAGAATTGCATTGCACGTATCTAAATTACCGCAACAATCTCTAACTTCTAAACCCATTGGAATAGTACTACAAGCAGCTCCACAATCAAAAATCAATTTATCAAGCCCTCTAAAACTTAGTTGACAGTTAGGGTCATTATCGTATGAACCCGCGTCCAAATCTGATGCAACAACTATCACTGCGCTTCCACTGCTTACATCAACTACAAAATTTTGGTCACAAACCGAAGTTGGGGGTACATCATCAAATACCACGTTGACATTATCACATTTTTGATCTGTACAATCTCCGGAGGTTACTGTAAGACAAACTTGGTAGGTGTTATTTGAGCTATATAGGTTTGTTGGATTTTCGATGGTGCTTTGGTTATTGTCACCAAAATCCCATTGATAAGTAATCGTTGCATTAGTCGAAGTCAAAAGATTGGTAAAAGTTGCCAACCCTGTACATGGGTCTACCATCGCGCTAAAATCGGCCAGGCAAGTGTCACCAGGAGACGGACAAAACTGATTACAATAATCACCCGACATCGGAATATCCAAACAATTAGCACCTGGATCATAATTAAGCGTATCGTCATTTAAAACTGCAACCATCAAGTTATTCTTGAGTGGAGACAGTGAAACTTGTGCAGGCATAATTGGAGTTTCACAGCCACCACCTTCGAAGGTTCCATCAGCTTTTGATTTGGCTGCCCACATTGGGATATTGGAAAGATCTGGGTTTAGCCATTTTGCCCCAACAAAGAAATAATCTCCATCAGAAGTTACTTCTACATCAAAATTAAAACCTGCATCAAAGTTCGTTTCTGAATAATCTCTTGACCATAGAGGGGTACCACTATTATTAATTTTTAAAACAAAAGGAGAAAGATTACCATCAGCTCCGGCTTGAATTGTACCTGCAACAATAAAGTCGTTTTCAGGTGTAAGTTTCATCTCAAGTGGATAAATGGTCTCTCCAGTAATTCCGTTTGCTGTGGTTGGATCATAGTATTCACTTATTAAAACAGAACCATCTTGCAATCCAGCACTCGTAAATGGTTGAATGTTTAATAAGAACATTGGCAATCCATTTTGAGCGATAATATTCGTCGTACCACAGATTGCAAGGTTATTTCCGTATTGAATAATATCGGTCGGAAGGTCAATACTACTTGAGTTATCATCCAAATCATAAGTCAAAAAATCTCCAACCTGATTCAAATTATTATCAAGCATCAATATAAACACCTCACTGTTATTAAGCCCTCCTACACCAGTGATTGCATATCGGACATTGGCATTTGGTAATCCAGAAATAGTGGTCATTGCCATTGGTCTAAACGAATATTCTACAAACCCATAGGTTTTAGATTGAACAGGAACACCTGTAGGCGTTATTTCAAAAACGGCTAATCTATTAGAGCCAGGTCGCTCAATTAGCATTAGGAAATTGCCGTTGGGCATTTCTACTATGTCTTTGAATTTTTCGCTTACTCCTATCTCCAAGTTATCATTGAAAACAATAGTTGTGTTGACTTCGCATCCATCATTGTCTAATTGAATAAAGGCTGCATCTGTTCTGCTGCCTGTTTCTAATGTTGCTCCAACTGCAAAACCGCCGCCGTCTATTGGTAAAATACGAGGCATTGCAAATAATTCATCCAATACTTGATTGGTTCCAAAGGTCACTTTCTTTGGAATGCCAATCGGATTCCCTGCTGCGTCAAGTGCACTAAAATGTAGTTTTGAAACATCTACACTATCTATCACGACACCCACTGTTCGATAGGTTCCGTCACTTAATTGTATGCCGTCTGTTGCGATAACAATTTGCTCGTCGTTGGATTTGTCGGCAGTCAATAATGCACTGAAGGTTTTGCCTGTATCAACTGGCATTGCATTTCCAATCGTAAGACAAGCCGGATCTATCTCCGAAGCTAACAATGGAATGTTATCATCTGAGCGAGTACCTCGATAAACAAAAGTATTGCAAGCTGTACATCCGGGAGTTGCCGTTGAAGGAATTTCTACATCAAAAGTAAAGGTTTGTGAATTGCCTGGGTTCAAAATTTGTGAACCTAAATTCACCAAAACAGATGACGTGTTGGCATTTGAGGTTTGCCATATTCCAGTTCCACTTGTAATTCCAACCAAATCAAGCATTGGATCTGTGGAAGCACTATATTGAACAGAGGCAGGAGTCGGTAAAAAATTAGGTGTAGAGGAAAGCATAAAATTTCCGTTACAATCCGTTCCCCTCACTTCTGTATTGGATAAAATTAAGTTGTCACTTGCATGCGGTAGCACATCAATAAAGGTCAAATTTTTGACACCAACCTGCCCTTCATTTTTTATTTCAATCGTATAAGTAGCGGTACTACCTGGAGCAGGATTTGCTGGGCTGACCGTTTTGGAAGCAGACAATAAAGCTGCTCCTTTTTGCAAATCAAAACAAATTGAATCACTTTGCCACGGGTCTGATCCATAAGTCCATAGAGGATCTTCAGAATCTAATGTAAAGTTATTACAAACGACACTCGGCGAAGAACTCGGGTCTATTATCGCTTTGTATTCGATATATAAAAAATCAACCAGACAGTCACTTGGAAATGCTCCGATATTCCAAGTCATTGTGTTATTATTTCCATTACTCCCCGAGGCAGGAGGAAAAAAATCCACACTCATTAAATCTGAAGGAAACTCATTGCTACCAAGCGAACCGCCTGGCATACTATATTGAGTTGTCTGTTGAGTGTATTGAGGAGCTACTGGATCGCCTCTCCAATTTCCATCTAAAAAAGAATATTGAATACTCCCAGGAATTAAATTAAGTTGAGCATTTCCATTTGCAAAAGAAGGTAGTTGATCTACAATTTCTAATCCACTTAAATCACCGGTTTTATTATTCGCTACAACAATCCGATAACAAACTGTATCATTTGGAAAATAAGGCCCTGTGGAAAGGATTTGCTTATTCGGAATATTTACACCCGGTTGTCCGTATAAATTAAAACGCTCTTCATCTCCTGTTTCAAAGGTGGCGCAGCTTGTATAAAGTGGATTGGACAAACTGACTGATGGGTCATATATTTCTGCACAATTTCGAATAAGAGTTTTTGGTATTGCAGGCAAAGTCGGATGAATCAAAAATTGAATACTTATGCTAATTTTTGAGCCTGGCAAAACATTATTAAAGGTAAATTCCATTTCTTCAATCGTTTCTGTTTCATTGACGATGCCAGAGCAAGTACCATCAATCTGGACACCTGGGTACCAATAAGGACCAATTGTTCTTGATGGAGAAGTAAACATCCCGGGGTTTTGTGAAGTTTTAAACCTTAGAATGGGAGCACCACCACCACTCTCCGTCCATTGAAAATAGTCCGCTCGTACGGTGGAAGGAAAAACATCCTTAATGACTAATTGCTGGTAAAACTGATTGGATTCAAAAACAACATTGTATGAACCTCTACAACATTCCATATAGGTTCCTGTGGCTACTTGAGGATCAGTTACATAACCGCCCACTGAGTTATTCCAAACGCCCTTAGTAAATGTTCCACCTCCTGGACAACTGGATTCAATAATATCACTTGAAGAAACATCCGCAGTTACATATTGGGTTCCACAATCAGGTATTTTATAATACAATTTGGCAGTGTTCACAACTAGGTCACCCTGCTGAAAAACAGAACTTGGGTAATCCACTAAAACAAGAAATTGAAATGAAAAAGCATTGCTATTATATAATTGCATTGCAACCGGTGTAGTAATTTTATTTCCTGTAAAAGGAGCATCATACAAGTTGCCTGCACTTCCGAGTTGATACCAAGCATCAACAATCGTCGCACCTGGTGGCAAGTCATCTTCCAAACAAATGTCCTCAATCGTAACATTACCTGCAGCTGAATTTCTCGAAAAGCGAATTTCGTATAAAACAGGTTCATTTGTTGTTACACAACTCAATGCCCTTTTCGAAATATTGTACATAAACTCAGACTTTGCGGTCATTTGATGAGTACAAGAAACTGTTGCCGTTCCGTTTGAGGTAGCCGCAGTTACGGTATTCGATAAAATTAATCCAGGAGGGCAAATTCTTCCTTTCAACGTATCAAGAAAATTCATTTTTATACGAATTTCCGTGGTTTGCCCAGCTAACAATGAACCCATTTTATCAAACTTAAATTTGGGATTGTTAGATAAATTTGAGGCTATCCAGGGCGTTGGTGGAATCAATGGATTTTGGTAACTGCTTGGTATTGGATTTTGATAATTAGTATTAAAAAAGTTGTTTGTAATGATTACTGTAGGTTCTATATCTGTTGTATTCGGATTAGCATCAACTGGAATTAAATCTGGTTGAAAAACATCTTCAATCGTTAAATCTTCACCTGGAAAATCTTGATTAATACTTAACTCAATCACATACCAAAAATCTTCTCCTGCCAATAAAGGATTACTCGCATCATCAATCAATGACCCATCAATATCTTTGACAGCGTATTTATTGATGAGCAAACCATTAGAGGGAGTATTGCATTGACTATTGCCTGACATGGTAAATACAGATACCATTAAAAAAGTCACGAACAATCGGAGGTAGGAAAAAGAAAGCGTAGTAACGCAGAACATTCTGAGATTCATGTTAATAGGTATTTTGTTAAAATGCTAAATGAGGTTAGTGCATTTTTGTGGGTCTGTTTGGGTGAGATTTTTAGAAAAATCATCAATCAAAGCTAAATGGTCTCTTCCTTAAATTTCCGTTGAGTTTGTAGATGGTCAGTTTTGAGGGTAATTTGGTAGGAATGGGTTTAAATTTGGTAATTAGCACCGCTGTGTTAAAATAAAAATCTCTACCTTTACAACTATCATAACCCAAGCAAGCATGAACACCAACTCATGAATTGCAACAATGAAAACCCTTAACTTTAAAGACTTAACCTTTTTTTGCTTTGTAATTTATCTACTGTTCGCTGCAAAAGGATTGGCTGGACAAAG
>CALHBQ010000453.1 GCA_937930815.1 uncultured Saprospiraceae bacterium
GTATCCATGACCCAAGTTGTATCGGGCACGGTCATCGTTTTGGTAGTTGAGGTACTTGGTAATTTATAACTCACCACCCAGAAATTGTATTTCGGATCGTTGAGCAATTCATCAGTTCCATCATCGCCAGCTACATTACTCATTTCAAAATCAGATAACTTTGTTTTCTTGACCGTTGGTTCTGTTTTTATCTGTTCTAAATCCCACTCTTCTTTTGGATAACTTTTGAACTCCTTCATGTATTGAGCAAACGGAATTTCAACAACTTTTCCAGATGCTTTATTGGTCATTTTATAATCTGTAATTTGGACATTTGAGGCAGCGTCAACTTCCAATTTTTTCTGATGACGAACATGCTGCCCTTCAAAGAATGGTCTGAAATCCGTACTTGGTATATCCCAAACATAGTTGCTTAAACAAAATAAAGTTATTCCAATAAATGAAGCAATCGTAATTCCTCGACGCCATCCATGTGTAAACAATTGGTGTTTTGCTTTCCAAAAGAATATGAAAATGAGCGCAGGAATCATCAATCCCAAATCTTTAAAGAAAGATGTTTTAGGTTCTAATTTTATAAAATCACCGAAACAACCGCAGTCTGTTACCTTTCTATTAGTATCGACATATTCACCCCAATTTCCAAAATCAAAAAAGTTGACTCCGCTCGGCACATAACCAGTTAGGTGAGTGAATCCAGTTAAAAATGTAAACATTACGATTAATAGAAAAAATGCCCATGCTGTAAACTTCCTCCAAAATCCGATAATAAGCATGATTCCTAAAACGATTTCTATTACAATTATTCCTAACGCCATGGTAGAAGATATACCGGACATCCATGTAAACATCGGCACTATAAAACTTAACCATGTTTCACTAAAAACAGATTCAAATTCAGCAAAATATTGTTCCAATTTATAAGCCATTCCTAATGGGTCAATCGCCTTCACCCATCCTGAAACGATGAAAAATACACCCGCGAAATTTTGGATGTAAGACATTACCCAATTTTTCTTCTCTCCTCGATATAACCAAACCATCAGGCCAGTAATAACGGCTGCACCTAAGGCAATTCTTAATAATAATGTAGTAAGCGTCATATTGATCTTTATTTATGAATTTTATTTTATTTTTTTGGACACAGAGGTTCACAGAGGAGACACAGAGGTTCACAGAGTTTTTTTTTTGCAAACTGCCTACTGCCAATTGTTGACTGCAAACTACCTACTCCTCCCCTTCATCAAATTTAATCAAAGCAAACATCGCATAATTGATAATGTCCTGATACCCTGCTTCGATGCCTTCAGAGACAATTGTTTTGCCTGAATTTCCTTCTATCTGCTTGATTCTCAACAATTTTTGTAAAATCAAATCTGTAAAAGAAGAGATTCGCATTTCGCGCCAAGCCTCTCCGTAATCATGATTTTTTTTCAACATTAAGTCCCGTGCCTTTTCTATCTCTCCGATAAATAACGGCTCAATGTCTTTTGGTTTCATTTCAAGTGGCGTTTTGTCATCTAACTTCAATTGAACCAATGCCATGGCACTATAGTTTACCAAACCTATAAAATCTCCTTCTAAAGGGTCATCAACCTTTTGAACGCCCTTCTCTTCTATACTTCTGATTCGCGCCGCTTTGATGTACAATTGGTCAGTGAGCGAGCTTGGACGAAGGATTCGCCATGCTGTGCCGTAGTCTTTTGTCTTTTTAATAAAAAGGTCAGTACAGCGTTTCATCGACTTGTTATATTGTCTTACCGTTTTTTGCATGTCGCAAATGTAATTGTTTGATTTTCCACGATTCAAATATTTCGTATTTTTTTTGTGGATTGCCGTTAACAAATTCCCAAGGGGTTGTGAATGTAGAGGAGAGAGGGAAGAGGGGCGAGGAGAGAGTGCGCGAGGACTCGCCCCTCTGTCCTCTGTCCTCTCCCCTAAAAAAAACAAAAAAACCACCGCCCCCTTTCAGAGACGATGGCTATTATCGTTCAAAACTTTAAATTCTGTTATCTGAGCAACGATGCTTTTGAAGTTGCTGAGAAAGATGCATCAATTAATGATGTATCTCCACCTAAAATAAGGTAGCAACCTATGATGCTGATGGTCAAAATCACTCCTCCTAAAAACAAATCAATTCTTTGCTCTTTTTGAAGTGATGTAGCTTGACTATCTAAATTTTGCAACGCAATCGCTGCTGTTTGATTGTTATTGTGGGACATGTTCATGGAATTTTTCCTCTTGGGACAATTTGATAATAGTGTTTCGTAAAAAGTACGACAACCCGTGTGAGGGGTTCGGTCATATCATATTACCGAAGGAAAAACTATGATTTAAAAAAGATATGGTATCGTGGAATTTTACATACATAGTGCTTGGAGGGTGGGTGTCCTCCAGTCCTAAATATCAATCTCAATTATAAGAACATTACTGTACTCGGCGAATATCAGGAAGGGCCTGACTCAAGTTTTTGGATAAAAATAAATGTACAGTTCTATTCAGATAATGAAATTTTAATAAAAATAATACCTTTTTTATAGTGTCTCTTCGGGTCAAATAAATGACCAATGCTACCATTTGTAGCAAAAACCTAAATCAAAAAATAGAAGTTGTCGTATAGATTGAAAGCGTACGACAGTACAGGTAGGAATGATCGGGAGGTGCGGGTAGTAATTTTTTTCGTGTTTCAAAAGTGTTATTAACTAACACACTGTAGGGAAAAAGGCGAAGGGTATCGACTTTTTATAGTCATTTAAATAAGTTGTCTCTCTTCTCGTAAGTTCAGCATGGCGGGGAAGCCACTTTTCTCAATGGTAAAAAACAAATTCAATTCTTCCAGTGTAATTAAAGTCTTTATACTAAGTATATCGCTTTCGTGAAGCAAATATACAATTATATATATTATTTTTCCAAATATAATTAATACTTATTTATCAGTACCTGCATATTGGTACTAAAAAAAGTGATTTTTAACTAAAAAAGGCCTCCAATCAACGATTGAAGGCCTAATTTTTTTTAATAAAAAGTTAATTATTTATTCACAATCACCTTTTTACCTACTGGTTTTTGACCATCAGAAAGAATTCTAACGGTGTAAATACCATTATTTACGTTCAATAAATCAATCGTTTGATATGCTTCTTTTACATTATCAACTTTGATAGAACGAACTGGTTTTCCAAGCTGATCAATAACTTGAATCTGAATATCTTTCCCAACAAAGTCAGTCAAAGACACATTCAATGCATCTTGAGCTGGGTTAGGGAAGATTCCAAAATCAGGTGATTTGCTTGAAACAGCTATCTTATTAAGGATACGTTCCGCTCTTTCACCATTTGAATTATCAATTGCTCTTGCACCACCAACTCGTGGATCTTCAAATGCTTCACAAAGAACAGTCACCCAATCACTGTCAATAACTCTACCGCTTACCCAGTAAACACCAGGAGCCAAGTCATTAACCGTTACAGTAGCAGGACATCCTCCATTGAATGCATGACATTCATAGATTGT
>CALHBQ010000454.1 GCA_937930815.1 uncultured Saprospiraceae bacterium
TCTGAAAAGTAAACATCGCATCATTTTGGTGTCCGAAGGAGTAGCCACCCATCATTCAAATAGATCACATTAAATTTTTAGAAATTATGAAAAAACTCTTTTTCCAATTACTTGTATTGTTGGCTGTTTCAATTCCAATGGATTCTGCCCTTTATGCACAAAACGGAATACTTACCTATGATGAATTAAATATCGATCCGTGTCAAGTTTTTATTGGTGTTTATACGACTCCTCAATCAGATGGCGGTGTTCGAGTCGTGAATGTTGTTGATAAATCACCAGCATCAAATATGGATTTGAAAAATGACGATGTTATCCTCGAATTGGATGGCGAAGAAATTAATAGTCCATGTGAATTGCTTATGGAACGTGATAGAAACAAGCCAGGCGATTATTTCAGATTAACGGTTATGAGAGAGGGTAAGACTAAGAAAGTGAGAGGTCAATTCACAGCTTGTGTTGAGGATACTGAAGTTGTCGAATCTCATGATTCAAACTTTACGATTCCTTCTTTCGGGTTGGAATATCAATCATTTGAAGCATATCCGAATCCTACATTTGGAGAGGTGAATATTGCTTTTGAAGGAGAAGCTGTTCCTACAACTTTCAGAGTAACGGATGTAACTGGAAAGGTTGTTTTTGTAGAAACATTGAAGAATTTTAATGGCTTTTACAGAAACCAAATTCATATCCAAAATAGTGCAGCACCGGGTCTTGTTTCATTGACTATCATTCAAAACGGACAAGCAGTGTCTAAAAACATTGTTTTGTTGAATAGAAATTAAAGATTAGGTACACGGTGCAAAGGTGCACGGTACACGGTTTTATAAAAATGCGTTGATGGATAAAATCCATCAACGCATTTTTTTTGTGAGTCACCCCGTGAACCGTGAACCTTTAACCGTGTACCATCAAAAAAAGGAATAAAAAAAGCAAGGTGAAAAGAGGTTCTCACCTTGCAGTTGAAAAAAGGCTTGAGGTAAACAAAAATTGTTAGGGGGATGAGGGGTTGACTTTAGACTTCTTCTTTGGATAGAGGGGGGATCTAAAATCATCGGTTTTTGATTTACCAAAGCTCATATCCGTAAATTTGGATATGATTCTTAAAGCAGTTTTGCTATTAATTCTTTGCTCTGAATATTGAGTATTAGAAATAGTCTAAGTGTCTGACATCTAAAACCTCATGAAAATTCTTTATGCTATAAATTGAGAAGTACACGAATCAATAGGCTCTAATCTATTTCTCTATTCTGTGATAGTAGGTATGCTCTTGGTTATATTAAAAAGCACTTTTGAGTGGAGTGGAAGTTGTTTGTTTTTATTACTGATTGCAAGATGCATGAACTTTAGATCTCATGTGGGCGAGAATGTGGATGTTTTGTGACAACAATATATTGAAGATAATGAGAATAGGACTTCTCGGTATTAATCAATGATCGGTTTTTTTAATATAAAAAAAACTGACATCTAATCGATTAGTAAAGTGGCGATAGATGAAGAAGGGCGGAAGATATTTTATTTTTAGAGAACCTGTGACATATTTTCGGACGAAATATTACTGTTCATCCCCTTCAAATTGTTCTATGTAATCTGTAATTAAACCAGAAAGGATATCTTTTAAATATGCGTTCTCGATTCTTGCGATTTGTTTGAGTCGTTGTAGCTTTTCCTTATCAAGCGTAAATGTGACACGCTTAGTAGGCTTTTTACTATTCGTTCGGTCTATAGTCTTGACATCAACGGTTTGTCTGATCAAAGCATCCAAACCTGTAATTGCAGGCAAGCCTTTATTGGATCTTTTGAAACTACCTTTTGCTTCCGTTTGTTGTTCGTTGTAGTTGTTATCCGATTCAGATAAGGCCAATTCTAATAAGGTGTCAAGATCAGATGTGAAATCTTTGTTATTACCTCGTGGTTTGATTCTTTTTACTTTCTGGGGCTGGGGTTTAGTTTTACGTTTGGTAGGCTCGTCAACAAGCCCCACTGTTTCGTGCTCGAATGCTTCCGTGGTCTCCATGAAAACACTTTCTAATCCAGCCGTAAATTTTTTCTTATTAAGTTTACTCACTTAACTCTATTTTGAAAATCAGAAGTAGCAATTTATGCTTCTACTTCTAATTTAGTTCTCTCAATTATTTCTTTACACAATGCCAAATAGTCTTTTGCGCCTGGACTTCTTTTGTTATACTCAAAAATGTCCTGACGTTGTGCAGGTGCTTCTGCTAATGCTACATTGTCTCTGATATAAGTATTGAATACTTTTTCACCAAAGTACTTTTTGATAGTTTCCACTACATCTCTATTCAAAACTTTTCGACTATCGTACATCGTTGCTATAACACCACCGAGTTCCAACTTTTTGTTTAATCGGAGTTTAACTTTATCGATGACCTGCTTGATTTTTGCCAAACCTTGTAGTGCCAAAAACTCTGTTTGTAATGGAATATAAACAAATCGGCTACTGGTCAATGCATTCAATGTCAAAAGGCCCAATGAAGGAGGACAATCAATAATGACATAATCATAGTCATCATCAACAGTCGTAAGCAATTCTCTTAAAATATATTCACGACCTGCTTCATTGATCAATTCCATCTCTGCACCCGACAAATCGAGGGTAGAAGTGATAATGTCCAATCCATCCTTTGCTGTATAAGGAACTAAGTCAGACTCACCACGAAGCGATTCGTAGATAGTGTATTTCTGCCTTGATATACCTAATGATACGGTAAGATTTGCTTGAGGGTCTAAATCAATCAACAGACATCTTTTTCCCAATTCGACCATTCCGGCCCCGATGTTGATTGCACTGGTGGTTTTGCCCACTCCACCTTTGTGGTTCAATAGCGATATTACAACTGCCATATTTCTTTATAAGTTTTCTCAATTATATGAACTAAAACAATAGTGGTTCATAGTGAAAGCATGTTACACAAAAATAGAAATTTTATTAAAGTATAGCTAAAAATTAGAAGTATTTGTTGAATAAATAAAAAATTTACACATAAAAACAAACAATTTTGACATTTTTAGTTCAAAATATTTTGAATTGAAATTATTTGTTTTAAATTTGCACTTGTATTAATCAATATTGTTTCACAAACATACCTGCTATGATAAAAAATGATAGGGTCGAACTCAACGAACGTTTTTGTATTGCTTTTAATATGTTGGAAGAACGAGGCATTATAGTCAAAAACGACCGAGGAGGAAAAGGCATAGGAGATTTTGCCGAGCGTATTTTAGGGAATAGAGCTTATGGGCATTTGATTCGAGGATTTTTGAATGATACGAATGACCGCGTGATTAGCTACAGTCAAGCGAGAGCATTTTGTCGAGAATTTAGTGTCAACGAATCGTGGATGTTGGATGGAGTGGGAAGTCCTTTTGGAATGTCTGCGCCCAAACCCACTGGAAATATTACCGCTTCAGCATTTAGTCCGAATAGTATTCTTTTTACAACTGTTTCTGCTTTTGCTGGTACTGCGGTTGATACCGGTACTGTAGACGAAGAAAAATCTTTTTTCTCATTACCTGATTTGAAAGGAAACGGATTGGTTGCTTTTCCAGTCAATGGAAATAGTATGGAACCTATTATTCAGAATGGAGACATCGTTGTCTGCCGCGAGTTGAGTAGTTTGATGGATGTCAACGACAACGATATTTATGCAGTCAAAAACAATGGTTCACTTTGGATAAAGTATGTTCAAAAGGTTTTGCACAAAAATCACGTCAGAAAACTCAAATTGATTTCTGCCAACTACTTAGAGCACGACCCATTTTTTGAAGAAGTGAACGAGTTTACTCGACTTTATAAAGTGGTAAGAAAAATTACGGAGTTTTAGTTAGAGAGGAGTTGATCAGTTAACCAGTTGAGCAGTGTGAAGAATACTAATTAACTGGTTAACTAATTCACTAATAAGCTAAAGTAATACACTCAAAACAAACTATTATCCCACGAATCAACAGCGTGAAAACTAATAAAGAATGTGTTTCATTTACCTGCTGTTTATGATGTTCGAAAGTTAGGTTAAGAGAATGAGAAATTTTATTCACTCCCGACTGTAAGAACGTAGAACCCGGAGCCTTGGCTTCGGGTTTTTTTGTTTAATCTTTTGATGTTTTAGTTTGCTTGACATATTCCACTAAAAGGGAGTCCATGTTTTTTAATTTACCAGTCAAGGATTTAACTTCCATAGAGTATTGAGGATCAGAATTAGCAACTCTGAGTAAGTGTTTTTGGCCAAATGTCAAATAATTGCAATCACCACCTTGATTGGTAAACCTTCCGGAATAAACACTATCATCCTTTTCATATAAATAGTAAAAATCTATTCTACCCTTTGTGCTGGGCTTGCATTTGAAAACTCCTCCTTCTATGAAGGTATACCCTCTGTTTAAAGCCCAATTTCTTTTTGTAACGTAAATCAAATTAGAAAAGAACGAACCTAAAATGAGCAAAGTAAAAAAGGCTATAGCCACTCTTTTTGTTAATTCGAATTTAGATATGTTCCTAAATAGGTTCATTTCTATTTAGAAATATTCCGCTGCCGTTGCACCTCATACAACATCACCCCCGCCGAAACCGATACGTTCAAAGAATCTGATTCTCCAATTTGAGGAATAATGAATTGCTTATCAGCCCGACGTAGCAAGCTCGTGCTCACGCCATTGTCTTCCGAACCAATAATAATAGCAGAAGGCCCACCGAAATCAACCTTACTAATATCATTTTTGGATTTAAGGTTACTGGCAAAAATTTGGAATCCAGAGTCCTGAAGAAAATCGACCGTATTGTTGAGACTTTTTACTTTGCAAATTGGAACTTTCAAAAGTGCACCTGCAGATGTTTTGATGGCATCCGCTCCGATTTTGGCACTTCCTTTCATCGGTACAATGATGGCATGAACGCCAAATATCTCTGCAGAACGAGTGATAGCACCAAAGTTACGTGTATCTGTAATCTCATCTAAAATCAGCAGCAATGGAATTTCGCCCTTTTCATAAATATGAGGAACGATATCCTCGACATGATAAAATCGAACAGGTGAGATAAAAGCAATAACCCCTTGATGATTTTTGCCAGAGGATAATCGATCCAGTTTCTCCCTTGGTGTCATGGTGATTGGGATTCGCTTCTCTTGGCAGAGGTTGCGTAATTGAATTTCTACTTCTCCAGTTGTACCCATTAAAAGTAGGACTTTATCAACAGGTTCGCCTTGTTTGATAGCGTCAACGATTGGGTGTCTTCCGAAAATTAATTGCTGCTTTGATTTCAATTGTTCAATTGTTATGATGAAATGCAAACCTAAGTAAATGCTCGGTTAGCATCATCATGATGTTGAAAAAAAAGAACGATTCAATATAATTTAGTAGAAAATGTTTAGATTACGTTAAGCCACGTAGTGGCGCCACCGTTTGTAGAATAGAATGAGAAGAGGAGAAAAGGGACGTTAGTTCCGTCACCGTTAACGGAGCCGCCACTACGCGGCTTTAAGAAATAGAAATTATGTTCATTGCTACAAACGGATTCAGGGCTAACGCCCTTTTTCTAATCAAAAAAAACTGCTTTCTCGCTATACTAAATCCTTAAAGTTAGTTTTATGCTTAAATCTTCCTATGGTTACTGGAAATAACAGTTTAACCATGAAGCCATTCAACCATCATTTTCTACTTTCTTACTTGAATTTTTCAACAAAAATGTCGTAAATTTGCGCTCCCTAAAACGATAGGGCAGTTAATTATTTGTAATTGACTGTAAATCAATCAATTATGTTGATGGTTTATATTTTTTAACCACTGTCAAATCCTTTTTTATCAATATAAAAGGGTAGAGACATACAAAGTTTTTAGAATGGCTGACGAAAAAGTAGTCACTGACGTGACATCAGCAGTAGCAGAAGCGGCGGGACAAGCAGTAGAGGAAGTAGTTGTGGACAATACACCCCACGATGAATTTGACTGGGACGCAGGTAAACGTCAAGTAAACATTTATTCAGAATCGGATCACGAAAAATTTCTAAAAGAGTACGAAAGTACACTTTCAGAAATCTCTGAATTTAAAGTCGTATCAGGAATTGTAAAAGCAATTCACGGTGGCGATGTAGTATTAGACTTAAACTTCAAGTCTGACGGTTTGGTTTCTCTATCAGAATTTAGAGATACGCCAGATATGGCAGTTGGAGATAGTGTAGATGTATATGTAGAGCAGCAAGAGGATGCGAGAGGTCAATTGGTTCTTTCAAGAAGAAAGGCGAAATTGATTAACGCATGGGAGAACATCAAAGATTCTTACGAAAATGGTACAGTCCTTAAAGGGGTTATCATTAGTAAAACAAAAGGTGGACTTATTGTTGACCTTCAAGGATTGGAGACCTTCTTACCTGGTTCACAAATTGATATCAAACCAATTATCGACTATGATTCATATGTTGGTAAGATGATGGAATTCAAAGTTGTGAAAATCAACGAGGTTATCAAAAATGCCGTTGTATCTCACAAAGCATTGATTGAAAGTGACCTTGCAGAGCAAAGAGACCAAATCCTTGCTGGCCTTGAGAAAGGACAAGTATTGGAGGGTGTTGTTAAAAACATCACAGACTTCGGTGCATTTATGGACTTGGGTGGTGTTGATGGTTTGCTTTATATCACGGATATTTCATGGGGACGTATCAATCACCCAGAAGAGGTGTTGGAATTGAACCAGAAAATCAACGTTGTGGTATTGGACTTCGACGAAAACAAACGAAGAATTTCTCTTGGTTTGAAACAGTTGACTCCACATCCATGGCAAGTATTGGATGAAACAATCGCTGAAGGTTCTACTGTAAAAGGTAAAATCGTAAATATCGAAGATTACGGTGCATTCTTGGAAATTACGCCAGGTGTTGAAGGTTTGATTCACGTTTCTGAGATTTCTTGGGGCAGTCAACCAATCAACTCAAGAGAGTACTTCTCAATCAATCAGATGTTAGATGCGAAGGTTGTAACAATCGACCGTGAGGACAGAAAAATGTCTTTGAGTATCAAACAAATGTCTAAAGACCCTTGGTCTGAGATTGGTGAGAAATTCCCAATTGATAGTTCACACAAAGGAAAAGTGAAAAACTTGACGCAGTACGGTGTATTCGTTGAGCTAGAAGATGGAATCGGTGGAATGGTTCACATTTCTGATTTGTCTTGGACAAAACGTTACTCACACGCAAAAGAGTTTACTTCAGTAGGTCAAGAAATTGACGTTGTAATCTTAGAGATTGATGCGGATAACCGTAAACTTTCTTTGGGTCACAAACAATTGGAAGAGAACCCTTGGCAAACTTTCGAGAAAGTATTCCCTTCAGGTTCATACCACGAAGCAACAGTTATCAAGCGTGATGACAGAGGAGCGATTCTTCAATTGCCTTACGGCTTAGAAGCATATGCACCTTCCAAACACGTGAAAAAAGAAGATAACACATTCGCTGAATTGGATGAAGTACTAACTGTAAAAGTAATAGAGTTCAACCGTGATGATAAGCGTATCATTGTTTCTCACGCAAGATATGTCGAAGACATTCAGAGAGAAGCAAGAGGCGAAGAAATCAAGGAAGAGCAAAAAGAGCGTAACGAAGTTAGAACTGCTGTTAAGAAAACACAGTCTAATGTTGAGCGTTCTACTTTAGGTGATATCGGAGCATTGGCTGCACTTCAAGCGCAATTTACGGAAGCGAAAGCGGACGAAGCACTTGCACCAAAAGCTGAGGCGAAAAAAGAAGCGCCAAAAGCTGAAGCGCCTAAGGCTGAAGCGAAAGCAGAAGAGCCTAAAGCTGAGGTGAAGGAAGAAGCGAAAGTTACTGTAACGAATGACAAAAGTGAAGAAGAAGAATAGTCTTCTGAATCTATAGAATTTAAAATCCCGGCACTGGTTTCAGTGTCGGGATTTTTTTTTGAGTATGCGGAACTTCAGTTCCGCCGAAATTAGATTTATTCGCGGAACTGAACTTCTGGATATTTCTTTTCAATCACTTTTATCGCCGCTTCCAAACGTTTCTCTCCAATCCCATTTATAACCGAAAACGACTTGCCTAAATCCTCCAATTCCTTTTTGTAAAGTTGAAATAACTCGTCTCGTCCTTCTGGATGTTCACGTTGCTCATCAAATTCCCAAGGCAAGTCTGGCTCACATAAAAAATAGTGGTCGTAGTTTCTGGTTTTGATGGTTTCTTGAATCCATTCGCTACAACGATCATATTTTACGGCTGACCAGATTTTAATCGTTATCAAATCAGTATCACAAATAATAATTGGTGGAGACATTAATGAATGTTGGTTCTCTATTTCAATTTGCAATTTTGCGATTTTCTCCAAATCATCATATTCATATGACTTGGAAAGACCTTCAATATAATGCCGCGCAAATTCTGGAACAGGAATGGTATTAAAATGCATAGCCAATTGATTTGCCAACGTCGTTTTGCCAGATGATTCGGGACCAGTGATGACTATTTTGAGCATTTTGTTATTTTTGGCAAAGCTACGGTTTCATTTGTAATTGGTGAACAATGGATGGTGACTGTAGGTTTGAATATGGAGAAAATCTTTCGGGGTTGAATGAAAAAATGAGTAAATGATAGAATGATTAAATGGGGCGCTATTGTTTAAGAATTTGCAAATTCTATACGCCAAAGAACCCTAATTAATCATTTCAAAATTTAGTCATTTAATCATTTAAAAAGAGCGAAACTCAAATTAATAAGAAAAATAAACACATGCACGACATAGAACCGCACTATAAATGGAAGGATGAATATGACTCCGTGAAGGATAAGGACTCGCCGTTTCATGGACGCGTTTATAGTGAGTTTACGTTTACACAAAAGGTTTACAACTACTTCATACATCCACAATGGGATGAGTTTGGTTCTCAAACGCTTTATACTAAAATCCTCTTTGTCAATTATGACAAGCGATTTGCGATTCTCGAATTTATAGGGGAATGGAATGATTGTCTTTACAACGATGTGATGTTTCTCAAACGAGAAATCATTGATTCGTTGGTGGATTCAGGTATTAATAAATTCGTTTTGATTTGTGAAAATGTGATGAACTTCCACGGTTCAGATGATGCTTATTATGAAGAATGGTACGATGATATCAAAGAAGATGGTGGATGGATTACTTTTTTGAATTTGCATGATCATGTCGAAGAGGAAATGGAAAACGTACGCCTTCAAAATTATGCGAATTTTGGTGGAATTTATCAAGATTTCAACTGGAGAAAGCACAAACCAAAGAATATAATTGAACTTCTTGAAGCGATGATCTCAGGAGAAACTAAACAGTTAGGTTACTAATTTTTGTTCTTTCCTTTGTTTGCAATACAATACTGTCTATCTTTATCTGAATAATTAAACAATATTTTGAGAAAACCACTATCGCAGTCTTTAAAAACTTGCTTTAGACCTCCCTTAAATTTTAGATAAAAATGGCAGATCGTACGATACCGCTTGTTGACCTTTCCAAATTTGTAAATGGCTCCGCAGAAGAACGTCAAGCTTTTGTAGATGAGTTGGGAAAAGCATTTCATGAAACTGGTTTTGTTGGTGTAGTTGGACATGGAATCTCCAAAGATTTGATAGATAGATTCTTTTCAAATGCTAATAACTTCTTTGGATTACCTGTCAAAACAAAGAGAAAATATGAAATCCCTGGCCTTGCTGGTCAACGAGGATATACATCTTTTGGAAAGGAACACGCCAAACAATCAGAAGTAGCTGATTTGAAAGAATTTTTTCAAATCGGTCAATTTGTTTCTGAAGGGCATGAACTACGTGCTCAATATCCAAGAAATATTACGGTGGCAGAAGCTCCAAGTTTTTTAATGTGGGGAAAGCAATTGTACCAATCTTTTGAGCGAGCAGGTGCACATCTGTTGAGAGCAATTGCCTTGCATTTAGAGTTGCCAGAAAATTACTTCGAAGGAAGAATCGATAAGGGAAATAGTATTCTTCGAGCGATTCATTATCCACCAATTACACAAGAACCCGAAACAGCGATTCGCGCTGAACAGCATGAAGACATCAATTTGATTACATTGTTGGTCGGAGCTTCCGCTGGTGGTTTGCAGCTTTTAAACTCAGAAGGAGAGTGGAAAGATATCTTACCTGAGAATGACGAAATCGTTATCAATGTAGGTGATATGTTGCAACGATTGACGAACAATTATTTAAAATCAACGACGCATAGAGTGGTGAACCCACCAAAAGAGGAGTGGCACAAACCACGTCTTTCGATTCCGTTTTTCTTGCATCCGCAAAGTACAATGGATTTGACTTGTCTTGATAAATGTGTGACGGAAGATAGGCCAATTGCTTATGAGTCGATTACCGCAGGTGGGTATTTGGACGAACGTTTGAGGGAAATTGGCTTAAAAAAGTAGTTAATTAAACTTATAGACTTTTATTTGGTCTACATTAATGTGTATTTTTGCACACAATTAAAATTATTGTAAATCTAAAATTACTATTATGCTACCAGGTGGATGGGAAATCGTAATGATTATGTTTGTAGTTTTACTGCTTTTCGGTGGTAAGAAAATTCCTGAGTTGATGCGTGGCCTTGGAAAAGGAATCAAAGAATTCAATAGTGCAAGAAGTACCATCGAAAATGAAATTAAAGAAGGAATGAAAGATGTGAAAGGCGATAAGTCCGAGTAGATTCATTTCAAACGTAATCATAAAAAAACGGGTATTTGACTTTGGTCAAATACCCGTTTTTTGTAGCACAGGCATCCTTGCCTGTGTTTTCTGAATCAAAGAAATAAGGTCTATTCCTTTCCATTATCTTCTGAGTCGCTTTTATCCTTCTTCCCAAAAACCAAATTCAATCCAACTCTGAAATTGGTATATTTCGTATTGTCCAAATCAAATAATCCAATGACATTATCAGAGGCGATTATTAATTGAACAGGGCCAAATTTACCAGTCGCATTCAAACCAATATTCGTGTAATTTTCATTGTAAATAGAGTAGTTCCCACCAACAGAAATCATATCACTGATTTTTACTTGTGCTCCCAGCGAATAACCAGTAGAGGTGTTTTCTCGATAAGTTTCATTATAAAAAGAAGCACCCAATTGCCACATATCGGTCAATTCGTAGATTGCGCTGAAGTATATTTTTTGAGGAATCGTAGTGCTATATTCAGTGTTGTTTTCGGTGACTTGGAAAATTTGTTCCAAGGTGTCAATGACACTTCCGAAGTTCGCTTCACCTCCAGTTATTGCATTCGAAAAATCTATTCCTTCATATTCGAAAGTACCGTTGCTATTGTAGTTTCGCACATTTTCTTCCCAGTTGATTTTTCCAATATCAATGATACTGGCAGCAATTTTCAACTTTCCTAAATCGACGTCAATTCCAAAATCAAAAGCAAGTCCTGTATTGGCAGAAAACATATTGTCAAAGCCAAAATCAGTTGGATTAAATTCGATTTTATAATCATCAAAACTGTTGTAATTTAAAAAAGAAGAAGTATTCGCTACAAAATCAGATTGTAATCTCAATTGATAAATATCAGGATCAGTGAAGAAAGTCGCGTCAGATTTGGAGGTAGAAATGTCTCCAAATCCATACAAAAATTTAGCGCCTGCTCCCAATGTGATTCCTTTGAATTCGTAGGCGGCTGTCAACCCAAGTTCTTGATAACCAGTAAGTTGCATGTCAACTCCAATGTCGAGTGTTTTTCCAATATATGGAGCGTTACCTTCCCAAATGAGATTGGCGAGGTTCTTTTTATAATTTACTAAAGCACCAACATGCGCAGAATTATGGATTCCTAAACGAAGACCACCTGTTCGAAACGAAACTCCAATAGTCTCAAGTGTCGCATGATTTCGGATATGATTTTCATCATCTAATCCATTGATTACGTTGCCGATGTTGAAAAAAGGCGTATCCTCATCTGTATTGATGATATCACCGAAAGACGGCCCAGTCAATTCAAAATGGTTGTAAAAATTTGGCAATGCTATCACCAATTTTTCATCAGGAAGTAAGGCTGGATTGGTCTTCGATGCCTGATAGGTATTTCTCATGAAATTCAGCCCCATTTGAGGTTGCGCATAAGCAGCAATTGAAAATAGGATTATAATGAGAGAAAGGGTAAATTGTTTATACATAAACGAATATGAAAGGAGCAGATACTCCTGGTTAAAGTGGTAGGCAAAGCTAACTAACGAATCCGAGGGACAAAAATTATATTGAGATTACTCTGCCAATAAAGCCTAATTAGGCGGCGGATACCCATTAAATGTTTCTGTATAACCAAGAATTCTAATTATATGTTTAGATCATTAGAAGAATTGACTTTATTCTAATGGATCAAAGCCAATATTTTTCTCACCTTTGCAGCCGTTTAAATAAACGACCAAAGCCTTACATTTTCAAAGTAAATTCAAACCGAAATAAAATCTAAATTATGGAAGATATTTTTATTGTAGCGGCCAAAAGAACTCCGATGGGAAGTTGGGGTGGTGCGCTTTCTAAATTCTCTGCTACTCAATTGGGAAGCATCGCCATCAAAGGGGCGCTGGAAGCTGCCAACGTTGACCCGAAAAAGGTAGATGAAGTGTTTATGGGGAACGTTTGTTCCGCCAATTTGGGGCAAGCACCTGCTCGTCAAATGGCTTTGGGTGCTGGTATTACCAATAAAGTTCCATGTACGACAATCAATAAAGTATGCTCTTCAGGTATGAAATCAGTTATGCTCGGTGCGCAAGCAATCGCAATCGGCCATGCTGATATTGTCGTGACAGGTGGCGCAGAAAGCATGTCAAATATTCCTTTTTATATGCCAAAAGCACGTTGGGGAGCTAAGTTTGGCGACACAACAATGGTCGATGGATTGAGCCGTGATGGTTTGAAAGATGCTTATGATGATAATGCAATGGGTGTCTGCGCGGATGCCACTGCCAAGAAATTTAAAATCTCAAGAGAGCAGCAAGATGCTTTTGCGATTCAAAGTTATAAACGTTCAGCTGCTGCGACCAAATCAGGTAAGATGGGGGCGGAAATTATTCCAGTCAGCATCCCTCAGCGGAAAGGCGATCCAATCATGATGACGGAAGATGAGGAGTTTAAAAAAGTGATGTTTGAAAAGATTCCAAAGTTACGCGCTGCCTTTACAAAGGGCGGAACAGTAACTGCGGCAAATGCTTCAACTATTAATGATGGAGCGGCTTGTATTATTTTAGCAAGTGCAAAAGCGGTTGAAAAATATGACTTAAAACCAATAGCAAAAATCGTTTCATGGGGAGATGCGGCACATGAACCCAAATGGTTTACGACTGCGCCAACCAAAGCTGCTCCAGTAGCTTTGAAACGTGCGAAGTTAAAAATGGAGGACATGGACTACCTCGAAGTAAACGAAGCATTTTCAGTTGTAACGATGGCTTTTAACGAAAAAATGAAAGTGTCAGAAGATAAAGTAAATGTGTTCGGAGGTGCGGTTTCTTTGGGTCATCCATTGGGTGCATCAGGTGCTCGTATTTTGGTAACATTGAACAACGTTCTTCAACAGAAAAAAGGAAAATACGGCTTGGCTACTCTTTGTAATGGAGGTGGTGGTGCGAGTGCGGTTATACTTGAAAGAATTTAAACCAGTAGGCAGTACGCAGTCGGCAATAGGCAGTAAATAGCCTGCCAACTGCCTACTGCCGATTGACAACTGAAATGCGATACTTTCTAAAATTAGCATACAACGGAACAAACTATCACGGCTGGCAGCGGCAACCGAATGACGTGTCCGTGCAGCAAACATTAGAAGAAGCTTTTTCAATGATGCTGCGTACGCCTATTGAAATGATGGGCTGTGGTCGAACAGATACGGGCGTTCACGCCAGTGAATTTTATGCCCATTTTGATTTGCCAGAGGAGCAATGGGCTGCTGTTAATGTTGATAAGAATTTTCCAGATTCCTTTCTTGGTCGCATGAATAATTTCCTTCCAAAGGATATAAGTTTGTACGATTTGATACCAGTTGCAGCTGATGCACATACCCGTTTTGATGCTACAAAGCGCAGTTATGAGTATCATATTGTGCTTGAAAAAAGTCCTTTTGAAACACAAACGGCGGTTTATATTGGTTATAAAGAAAAGTTGGATTTTGCAAAAATGCAGGCAGCTGCCAAGTTGCTTTTAAACTACGGTGAGTTCAATACTTTTTGTAAAACACATACAGATGCTAAAACCCGTTTTTGTGAAATAATGCGTAGTGAATGGGTTGAAGTAGATGATGGGAAACGTTGGGTTTTTCATATTTCAGCCAATCGATTCTTGCGCGGAATGGTTCGTCTTATAGTTGGAATGTGTCTGAATGTTGGTTTAGGAAAGTTAGAAATAGAAACTGTAAAAACGGCTTTGGATAATCAGACTACTTTGGTGAAAGCGCATAGTGCGCCAGCGCATGGCTTGTTTTTGACGGAGGTGAAGTATGATTATATTTAAATGAACGCAGAGACGCAAAGGCGCGGAGGTTTTATTGGTTTACGATTCGTTCTTTATTTTTTTTGTGACTATAACTTGGAAACTTGGGTAAGTAGAGAACTGAAAGCGTATCTCCTTTTCTGTATCCTCTACAAGGGCATGACTCCGTATATCTTGCTGATTCAAATGTAAATGAATACAGACATGCGATTTGTCCTTTTGAACCAGATTTATAAACAGATTGAACAGTGCCTGTAACTTCATCACCAAAATGATTGATGGCTGCTGTTGTTGCTAATCGCCAAACGAAATAGAAAAAAACAACGAAACCAATAAAATTTCCAAGATGGAATTTTTTCTTTTTCATTAGAACAAATAAAATTGGTCACTCATCTTTTGTGAATTCTTTTGTGCCTTTTGTGGTTCAAAAAAAACTACCGCACCACCGTAGCAACCCCATTCAATTCAAACGGCTTACCCCTCGGGTCAACGTATTGAACGGTGACAACATAAACCCCATTGGGCGCAGGTTGACCAGTATTGTTTTTGAGCCCATTCCAACCTTGATTGGGATCGGTTGTTTCAAAAATTTTCTCGCCCCAGCGATTCCATATGTTCATTTGGAAATCGGTCATGCCTGTGAAAAAGCCAACACCTTTATAAGTATCGTTGTTAGAATCATTATTTGGTGTAAAGGCATTTGGTAAAAAGTAGGTGACTTTTGGTTCGACATCAATTCTTGCAGAAACCGTATCTCGACAACCACTTTGATGGATGGCAATAAGCGTAATGACATGCAATCCCGTATCTCTAAACGTAAAAGTAGGACTCGGTTCTATTGTTCTAAAAGTGTTATTGAAATCCCAAGTATATCCCGCAGCGTTTTGAGAAAGATTGATGAAATCTACGACCTTATTGAAAGTCGTTACTTCTTTCGGATTATAATCAAATGCAGCTGTAGGAGAGCCTTCCACATTGATTAGATCGTTAAAAGTGGTATCCGTCTCACAACCAATTGGAGAAGTAATATCTACCGTTACCGTAAAGGTTCCTACGTCTTCATAAATATAAGTTGGACTGATGTCTGTCCCTGTTCCTCCATCTCCAAAATCCCAATTGATGTTATAACTTTCGTCAATAGGAAAAGATAGATTATCAAAAAAGACCTCCAGCGGTTGACAACCGTCTGCTGCACTTGGAGATATCACAATCAAATCAGGCACAGGGAAATATTCAATGATCTTAGAACTGATACCTACACAGCCATTTTTATCAGTAGCTTGTAAAGTGACAGGTAGATTTCCTGGTATTTTATAGACGTGTGATGGATCTTTGTCTCTTGATATTTCCCCATCTCCAAAGAGCCATTTCCAATCAACAATTGGGCCTCCAGGGGAAATGGTCTTATTGGTGAACTCCACTGGCCCAGCTACGCAGGTATCATAAGCGAAGTCAAAATCTGAATTTACAGCCGGAAAAACAGTAACAATTACGGTAGAAGTATCACCACAATCCTCTCCTGGATTCAAGTATAAATTTCCACTATAAACTCCCGTATCGGGGAAACTAATCAATGGACTCCAAGCAACAAAAGTGTCCCTGTTCCCAGCGATATCAAATTCCCAACGATAATCATCAATAAATCTTTGTTGAAAACTGGTGTTTTGGATAGTAGTTTCCATCTCTCCGCATAATCGAATAAGAAAAGTGTCTAAGCCAATAACTTCATCTGCCTCCATCGAGCCGACAACTGTCGGATCGCAATTCCCCACATTAAATTGAAAATCTCTCGAAATTCTACTAATAGGGAGACCATTACGGTATTCTGTCGCGCAAACCCCTACGACAAACTGACCTTGCAATTCTGGTACTCCAGAAATAAAACCAGTGTTTTGATCAATGGTAACTATTGGGTCTCCTCCCATGGGTTGGTTCATGGTGTAAGGTGCTATAAAATTGACTCCATTGTAGGGCGGTGGACAAGGTGGATCTGGTTGAGCACCATTACAAGAGTTGTATGCAGGGCCATTCAAAATATTACCTCCTCCTTGAAGTGGAGTGCAAAATTCATAAACTATCTGATCTCCATCTGGGTCAGTAGCGGAATGGTCAAAATCTATCGAACTTCCTGCACAGACAATCGTCGGAGGGAACAGATTGAATTCAGGTGAATTGTTACACTCACGCTGAGCGAAAGGTGTGATTTCTACCGAAAAAGTAGCTCCTTGATCATCTGGTCTATTGAGATTATCAATTGTCTCGTTTCTACAACAACGCTGATAAACAATATGATAACTTTCATTTGCAATCGGTAAAGAAATACCAATGTCGCTTAATTTCCAAGTGTAAATACCTTCCTCTACACATACATTTGGTGGAATCAGACATGGATAATCAGGATTGGGTACTCGAGAGATATCTGGAGGCCCAATATAAAACTGAAAGAGTGGGCTGGTTTGATTGAGTGTGTTGCAAGGAAGTGCACCGCCGCATCTATAAATCGAAATAGGCGCTTGGGTATCAAAACCTGCACAATTGTTACACAGGCAATCCCGATACATTTTCATTGTAAATTCGTAGTCTCCTCCTCCGAGGCATTTATAGGTAATTCCCCCTCCAATGATGTGTCTTGCAAAAGAGGAAGAAGTGAAAAGTGTAGCAAAAAGTATTAACAGAGCGATTTTTTTCATCAGAAGTTTATGTTAGGAATGCTGATGTAGTTGTTCACAGTTGTCAAATAAATAATGTTTTATTTAACTTTTTGTGAAATTAGAAATTTTTGGCTGCATTGGCAACTTGAAAATTGTTCTTTGGTTCAAATGTCGGTCTATATTGAACGTAAATTTCTTTTCGCCGTATATAAGACAAATGAAAAAACGTTTATTTAGTGTATAATATTCTTTATTGAAAATACGTATTAACTCTGCCCTCGCATTAACAAGCTGTTTAGAATTAGATACTGTTTCAAATTAAATAGCTTCTTGTTAACTCTGACTAACAAATAAAAGTTTTAAAATATGAATGAATTTTACGAGGTTGATAAAGTAGTAGAGGCTATGGAAAACGGTGGGATGGTTCTTTATCCTACAGATACCGTTTGGGGAATTGGCTGTGACGCTTTAGATGCCCAAGCCATCGAAAACATTTACAACCTAAAGAAAAGACCCAAAAACAAAAGTTTCATCTTATTGGTCAATTCGTTAGAAATGCTCAAGGCCTATGTCAAAAATTTGCATCCTCGTATTGAGACATTATTGCTCTACCACGAAAGGCCTTTGACGATTATATACGATGATCCACAAAATCTCCCTGAAGCAGTCATTCATCCGAAAGGAACTGTTGCTATTCGATTAACCCAAGATAAATTTTGTAGCCAAATAATTGAAAAATTGGGACGACCAATTGTTTCCACTTCTGCCAATATCAGCGGTCAAACTTTCTCTGGCCATTTTGGAGGCGTAAGTTCCGAAATTATCATCGGCGTAGATTATGTCGTCAGGCATCGTCAAAAAGAAAAAATTACAACTCCTCCCTCTGTTATCATGCGTATGGCAGAGAATGAGGAGTTAGTGGTAATTAGGGGGTAATTACGTAACGTGGAGCGTTGCTCCGCGAAAGAAATATATAAAGTCTTCTTAATACCTTAATTAACGGAAAAGCTTGGTGCTTTTCCGTTAATTCTTACCTTTGAGCTTCTTCACCACTTTAAGTTAGGTTTTAATTGAAATTGCTTCCGAAAATCGGTTGTTTAATATCCGAAATCCGTTATTAACCTTTCCTTATCGTCTATATCCCCAGAGTAGATAAACCTCCTCCGTGTTTGGTATAATTGTTGGCTCTCCATTTAGTGATAGTTGTAGGTATTAACTATCACAAAATGTACAGAAAATTTCAGCTAAAAGATCCCTCCTGTTTAGTTGAAAAACAATTCTCAATTTAACTTTTATGAATAAAAATGCCATTGTTTTTATAGTCGTGATTTTTGCGATGATGGTTTCTTTTTTTTCGTGCGTACCGCAGCCTGTTCCGTTTTTGGGAGGAGGAGCGATTGTGGTGAATTTTGTACCAGTGTTTGATGGAGAAGCAATTGAACTTAAAAATGGATCAGAGCATACTTTCAACGGTGAAGAAATAACTTTTGATGAATTTAAATTCTATCTCTCAAATATTGTTTTGAAAGATGAGAATGGCGATTTCACAGATTTGTCTGAGATAAGGTTGATAGAGTTTGATGATCCTTCGTCTTCTACTTTGAATATCAAAAATGTCCCACTTGGGAATTATAAAAGCATTCAATTTGATATTGGAGTGCCTGCGAGCGAAAATGCAACCAATTGGGATCCTAATCGATATGGAGGAAATCATCCACTGAACAATGAATCCATGTTTGATCAGCGGTTGAGTAGCTATAAATTCTTGATTTTGGATGGGAACATAGGAGAAGGAACGGATTTGAAGACTTTTACCTATGCTCCAGGTGACAATGATTTATTCAAAAACGATAAGGTGATTGACTCAAATCTTTCTTTGACAAGTGAGATTATTACCTCCATCGACATTGAAGTCAATTTGAATATAGTTTTAAAAGATATTGATGTTCTAAATAATTTAAGCACCAAGCCAAGTAATAATCTGGAATTGGGTGATAATCTGATGACGAATTTGAGAAGATCGTTTAGCGTAAAACAATAATGAACCAAAAAATCTTAACACCTTTAATGATTTTGGCTATGCTTCTGAGCATGGCCATTGGTGTTTTTGGTCAAGGTGAGACAAAAGGGTATGAGTTCATAGTTACCGTTACCGATCAGCAGAAAGAGCCATTGATTGGTGTCAATGTTTATACAGAAAATCAATCTTTTGTAGGAGTAACCGACCTTGACGGTAAAGTCGCGTTGAATGGTTTGTCCTATTCAGAAGTAGTTAATTTCTCCTATATCGGATTTGCTCCTTTACAACTTCCTTTTTATGAAATTAGGAAAATAGGTGGAATTGTTCGATTGAAACAACAGCTCGATATTCTTCCAGAAATCGTCGTAGTAGGCCGAAGAGATGAAAAACCAGAGGACATTCCCTACGAAATTGGGATGATTTCAAAAGAAAAATTAGAAAGATATAATTCGCAAACCACGGCAGATGCCTTGATGCAAAATGAAAATGTTTTTGTACAAAAAAGTCAAGCCGGTGGTGGTAGTATCAATATACGTGGATTTGAAGCTAATAAAGTTTTGTTGGTAGTCGATGGCGTTCGTATGAACAATATTGTTTATCGAAATGGTCACCTTCAAGATGCCATCAAAGTTGACAATAATGCTTTGGAGCAAATTGAGGTGATTTATGGTCCCGGCTCGCTAAATTATGGAAGTGATGCATTGGGTGGAGTAGTTCAGTTTCGTACCAAAGACCCTAAATTGTTAGATGACGACAATGATTCTAAAGGTTATCGTTCTAATTCAAACGTGATGTCAAGATTTTCATCTGCCAATAGGGAATTTACGGTTCATGGAGATGTAAATTATGGAACAGAAAAATGGGCAACTTTCACAAGTCTGTCTTTTGCTGATTATGACGACCTAAGAGCAGGTGACAAACGACCTGCAGCCTATCCAGATTTTGGAAAACGAACTGAATTTGTTGATGGTTTAGTGAACGAAATTTTTATCAATCCAGATCCAAACATCCAAGTGCCAACGGGTTTTGCACAGTTTGATTTTTTACAAAAATTCAAATACAAAAAAAATAAGAACGAATATTTCCACGTCAATTTCCAATATTCTACTTCTTCCAATGTTCCTCGTTATGACTTTCTAACCGAAACAAAAGACGATGAATTTAAATTTGGAGATTGGTATTATGGCCCACAGCAAAGAGTCTTTCTTTCTTTGAAATATCAATCTTTCAAAAAGAATCGCTTTTATAATAAAATGACCGTCATCGGTGCGACACAGCGTTTGGATGAAGATAGAAATTCTCGAAAACTCAATAGTCCATTCCTTATTTTCAATAAAGAAGATATTTATGCTACTTCTTTGACAGCCGATTTTCAAAAGAACTTTGGTGCTCAAATGTCATTGACTTATGGATTGGACGGTAATTACAATTACCTCTATTCGACAGCAGGACAGATTAATTTATATACAGGGCAGCGCTCAGGAGGGGCAACTATTCGATACCCAAGTGCAGGAAGTGATATGACATTGGCTGCTGGATATAGTAATTTGACCTACCAAACCAACGACTCTTTGTTTACAGTATTTGGAGGCCTTCGATATACTTATGCGAGATTGAATGCACTTTACGAACAAAGAGAGGATGAAGCATTTGGCCTACCGCCATTTTTCTATACCGAGGGATTTTTGGCCATCAATACCAGATTGACCTGGAGTGTAGGAGGTGTTTTTAATTCTAAAAATGGTTGGCAGGTGAAAACTTCTGCATCAAGCGCTTTTCATGCACCAAATATTGATGACTTCGCTAAATTTAGAGCAAGAAACGGATTTATCTCTGTACCAAATCCAGATCTAAAGCCAGAAAGAACCGTCAATGGAGAATTAACTATCGGAAAGACATTTGGTGATATCAAATCACGAGATGGCAATGGTGCGTCGATTAGTGTAACAGGTTACTATACCAAATTGATGGATGCCTATAGAAGAGAACCATTTTCGTTTCAAGGATCTGATGTGATATTGGATAGTAGTACTGGAGATACCTACAGTGTACAGGCAAACGTAAATAGAGAAGAAGGAACCATTAAAGGCGGATCAGGTAATTTTTTACTAAAATTTGGCAAATTTGATGCTTACGCAGGGGCAGGTTACTCCATCGGACGGGTAGTTGAAAATGGCGAGGACATCGGCCCATTAGATCATATTCCACCATTTTTTACAAAAGGTGGTTTGAATTATAAAACTGAAAAAGTTAAACTCGCCTATGCATTGCGTTACAATGCTTGGAAGCGTATTGAAGATTACCCTGAAGATCAAGACAATATTGAGCATGCCACAGTCGATGGAACCTATCCATGGATGACGCATAATATTTATGCTACCTACTACATCAATCAAAAGTTCTCTTTTGATGCCTCTGTCGAAAATATCCTTGATGTGCATTATCGACCATTTTCTTCGGGTGTAAGTGCCGCTGGTCGTAATTTTATCCTTGCCTTAAGAGGTAAGTTTTAAGAAAATTATGCTACCTACCGTACACTAAAAGAAAAATTCTATCTTTGACTTCCATCAAATAAATAGAATTTTAAGTGCTAGGTCTTTTTAAAACCAATCAACTTTCTAATAGTATTATGTTTTTGTTCTATGCAATAATTTTGCGTAGCGCAACCTACGTATTTCCCGAATTGAGACTACCCGCTATAGATGACGGTGGAATTTTTAATGCATGGGTGTTGGGGGTATTTGGAGAAAGTTGGTGGGCATTAGAGATTTTCACTGTTTTATTGCTTTCCGTTCAAGCATTTTTGGTGGCTTATATGATATATGAGTTCCGGTTAGACAAAGAAGTTTCTCTTTTCTCAGGTGTTTTTTATATTTTATTAAACTGTTGTTTACAATGGTTTTTGCCGCTTTCAGGGGTAATCGTTGCCAATACCTTTTTGATTTTCGCTTTATATTCAATTTTATTGACGTATAGAGTGCCTTCCTGTTCAGGCACAATTTTCAATATTGGATTTTGGATTGGCGTTAGTACTTTTTTCGAAATATCGAATTTCGTATTTCTTGTTTTTGCAGTTTTTGGTTTGAACCTCATGCGTGCACTTAAATTGAGGGAAATTCTCACGGTCTTAGTTGGTTTTCTTGTGCCTTACTTGCTCGCAGCGGTCTTTTTCTTTTGGAATGATCAATATGTCTTTTTTGTAAAAAATCATATTCATAAATATTTGGATTTGAGTCTTTTGAGTCTGTTTTCCAATGTGTGGGTTAATGGAACGGTCGTCTTTTTTGGCTTGTTAATCGCATTTCATATACTCAGTTCAGGAGAATACAATAAGAAAAAAAGTATTCAGGCTCAAAAGCGGATAAGTGTTTTCTATGTGTTTATGTTGGCGAGCTTTTTTACAATATTTTTTCAAGCACAAACAGATGTAACCAATCTATTGGTTTTAACCATCCCACTTTCCATATTTATGGGCTTTGCTTTTATCAATTTATCTAAGAATATGAGTACTACCTTGCACTGGGTTTTGCTGTTTTTGGTATTAGCAATGCAATTTCGACCAGTCATTTTTGGTTAAAGTTTTCACTTCACGCGTTTTTCAAGTTAAACTTTTCTTATAGGCATGCCGTATCAAAACTAAGATAGGGGAGTAGTATTATTTTTGTCCCCGTTGTACTTATACAACCTAAATCCAACATACTTATCATGAATAGAATATTACTAAATTTTGTTTTCGCGTTATTCTTTTTCCCTTTCACTGCTGTTGCCCAAGATGCTGGGATCCTTACACCAGTAAGTTGGGACTTCGCAGTAGAGGCAACAGATCAAGAAAACGAATACATTTTAACCTTCACAGCCGATATTGACGAAGGATGGGTGATCTATTCTCAATATCTCGAATCAGACGATGGACCAATTGCCACTGAATTCAATTATGAATCTGAAGGCCACGAATTGTTGGGCAAAAACGAAGAAATTGGAACCTTAAAATCTGAGTACGACGCCATTTTTGAAATGGATTTGAAAAAACTCAGCGGAAAGGTAGATTTCAAACAAAAAATAAAAACAGACGGAACGCTCAAAGCCGTAACAGGCTATTTGGTTTTCATGTGTTGTGACAAAGAGCGATGTTTGCCACCAACGGACGTTGAATTTTCCATCGAATTACCGTAGCCAATAGACTTAAAAAAGACAACTATTCTGGATTTTTTCCAGTGCCTATAAAAAAGAGGTGTTAAAAGTTATTTTTACGCCTTGCAATGAAAATGGTCGCATGTATTTGCTTCCGTTTTGTTTAAAACTAACTAAATAAATTGAATTAAGATGCCAATAGGGGATACCCTATGGAAAATGGTCTTCGGTATATACTTTTTCAATTTATATTTAAAACCTTATATAATGAGAATCACGTTTTCGATCCTTCTCTTATTCTTTGGCCTACAGATTCAGGCACAAATCCTACAACCAGTAAAGTGGGATTTCCAATCTAAAAACATTTCGGGTGACGAGTTTGAGTTGACTATGACCGCCATTTTGGATGATGGCTGGGCAACCTACTCACAACATACTTCTGACGATGGGCCAGTGCCTACCTATTTTGAGTTTGATAAAGGCGCTCATTTTGATTTGATTGGCGATGTAAAAGAATTGAGCAAAAAGAAAGAGGGCATGGATCCGCTTTTCGGCGTAAACGTGATCAAGTTTGTTGGTTCGCCAGTTATTTTCAAACAAAAGGTAAAAGTCAACGACTATTCAAAACCAATCACTGGTTACTTGACTTATATGACTTGTGATAATGCACGGTGTTTGCCACCAACTGACGTGGATATTGAATATAAATTGACTGCTCCAAAATCAGCTCCAGTTGCTGAGGCAAAGCCAAAACCAGCTGAAAAAGTAATAGAAGCAAAGCCACAGCCAAAACCTCAACCAAAACCTGAGGCAAAAGCTCCAGTGATCGTTAATAAAACTACTCCTAAAAAAACAACGACTCAACCCAAGCCAGAAGCAAAAACTCAAATTGCTCAAAAAGAACCAACAAAAAAAGTAACTCAACCAAAAGAAAAACCAGCAGTCGTCGCAGCTGAAAAAACACCAGAAGCTAAGGAAGAACCAGTAGAAGAAGTAATCGAAACTGCAGTCGAAGAAAAAGAAACGTCTAAAGTCGCTTCCCAAAATATGGCCGTGGCAGGTAGTTGTAACAATTTCGTAATCGAAGGAAATACAATTGACCAAAGAGTTGCTTCGATTCAAGAAACTTACGCCAAACCAATCAATAATGAATGTGTAGGCGGAAGTGAAGAAAAAGATACTTCATTGCTTTGGACTTTTATATTTGGATTCTTGGGTGGACTGGTTGCTTTATTGACGCCATGTGTTTTTCCTATGATTCCATTGACGGTTAGTTATTTTACGAAAAGTAGTACAGATAGAGCTTCTGGAATCAGAAACGCACTCTGGTATGGAGCATCTATCATTTTGATATATGTAGCGATTGGAATGTTGATTACTGCCTTTTTGGGCCCCACTGCTTTAAATGCACTTTCTACCAATTGGATAGCAAACCTAATTTTCTTTGCAATATTTGTAGTCTTTGCATTCTCCTTTTTTGGGTATTTTGAAATTACACTTCCAGCTTCATGGTCAAACAAAACCGACCGTGCTGCCGACCAAGGTGGATTGATTGGAATCTTCTTCATGGCATTTACTTTGGCGTTGGTTTCTTTCTCATGTACTGGGCCGATTATCGGTTCTGCATTGGTTGAATCCGCGACGAATAAGGTTGGACCATTGGTCGTAATGCTTGGTTTTTCTTCTGCATTGGCTTTGCCATTTGGTTTATTTGCAGCCTTCCCAGGTTGGTTAAATTCATTGCCAAAATCAGGGGGTTGGATGAATTCAGTGAAAGTGGTGCTTGGATTTTTGGAATTAGGATTGGCATTGAAATTCCTTTCGACTGCTGATTTGACGAAGCACTGGGGCGTATTGCCGTATGAGTTGTTTATGGGTATTTGGATAATTCTTTGTTTAGCAACTTTTGCTTACTTATTCGGATTTTTCAAATTTCCACATGATAGCCCAGTTAAGAAAATCACACCTGTAAGAGGGGCCTTCGGTTTATTATTTGCTGGATTGGCATTCTACTTCACAGCAGGTTTTATGGTTAACCCTAAAACAGGTTTATACAAAACACCAGCAATGGTCAGTGGAATCGCTCCACCTGCCAATTATAATATTTTCCTACCACCACCGACTTTGAATCCTGATTTAAAAGCAAGATTTAGTTCTTATACAAAATGTGCGAATGATTTGGATTGTTTCAAAGATTACTGCGAAGGATTGGCTTATGCACAGGAAGTTGGGAAACCAGTTTTTGTAGATTTCACAGGTCATGGTTGCCAAAACTGTAGAAAAGTCGAAGACGGAATTTGGGTAACAGATGAGGTTTGGTCGAAATTGCAAAATGATTTCGTTTTGGTTTCATTGTATGTCGATGACCGTAAGAAATTAAAGGATGTTTACGTTTCTAAAACAGAAGGAACAAAACTTAGAAATGTGGGTAATAAATGGGCAGATTTTCAAATTGTAAATTTCAAACAAAATTCACAACCTCTATATGTCATGATGTCCAATGACGAAAAAGTAATGACTCAACCCTTTAGTTTTGAAGGTACCGATAAAACTGCAGTAAAAAATTATAATAAGTATCTCGATTGTGGTATTGAGACTTTCAAATCATTAAACAAATTAGGAAGTAAGTAAGCGGAACTTCAGTTCCGCAGAGTTTAGAAAGCCGCCAGCTCGATAAAATTCATAAACAAACAAATCCATAATAAAATGACCTTACTAAAAAACAAAATATCAATCCTTTGCTTTGCCGTATTTGCATTGACATTTGCAAGTTGTGGAGAAGGAACTTCATCATCCTCCAATGATTCTGCAACGGTAAATGATACTGCCGAAGCACCATCAGAAACCAAGAGTTCAGGCATCTTAGAACCAGTAAAATGGAGCTTCGAATCCAATTCATTGGGCAATGATGAATTTGAATTGATCATGACTGCCAATATGGATAAAGGTTGGTCAATCTATTCTCAACACACTTCAGATGATGGTCCAGTACCAAC